>JAYEGV010000110.1:0-10577 GCA_034659235.1 Methanobacteriota archaeon | reverse complement strand
CTAGTTCGATTCTGGTGCCGCGCAGAGGGTCCCAGTCGGTGATCTTATCCTCAAGAATCTCGGGCTCATTCTTGCTCGTGTTGATGATCAACTCACAGTAATGCGCTGGCTCGTGAGGATCGATCTTTGAGATGATCTTAACCGGCTTTCCAGTGCTTAACTGCGCATACAAAACCGATGCGCTGATTCCGATGCCCTGCTGTCCTCTCGATTGTTTCAGAACATGGAAACGGGAGCCGTACAATAATTTTGCAAACACCTTTGGAATCTGATCTCTGACGATGCCAGGACCATTATCCTCGACGATCACAGCAAGATTCTGCCCGGATGGTTTTATCTCTATGAACAGATCAGGAAGAATTCCTGCCTCCTCACATGCATCGAGCGCATTGTCCACCGCCTCCTTGACGGTTGTGATCAGACACCGCTGCAGCGAATCAAATCCGAGCATCTGCTTGTTTTTTTCAAAGAACTCTGCTATGCTGATCGATTTTTGCTTTTCTGCGAGTTTTTCTGCGATAGGTGGCGTCTTCTGCATGTTGTATCCTTCATTCTTTGACTGTAATCTCACCCAGCATAGTTACCACAATATTATTGATGCGGGCGGTGTACTCCTCGAGCCTCTTGATGGTTTCCCGCAACTCCTGCTCCGCACGCTTGCGCTCTGTGATGTCACGGGCAGCGGCAAAGGCGCCCACCACCTCTCCTGTCTGATCTTTATAGACCGAAGCGTTGTATGAAACGATGGTCTCGGGTCCATCCCTGGCTTTCATGACCAGTTCGTAATCCCGAACCTCTCCGGTTTCAAAGGTCAGCATTACCCCTTTATATGCCTTTTCGGGATCTGTGAAATAGTCAGCAAACGGTGTTCCTATCAACTCTTCCCGGGTTCTTCCGGTAGCTTGGATTGTAGCCTCGTTCACATCCAGAACGATGCCTTCCTGGTCGAAGGTTATCAGAGGATCGAGGCTTGCCTCAATCAATCCGCGATTGTAGCGCTGGAGATCACGAATTTCTTTTTCAGCCTGCTTGCGCTCGGTGATATCTTTAAAATCCTCTACAATCCCGGCAAATTTACCGTTCCGATCAAGTCTTGCAGCATTCAGAATAACCGGTATCTCTTTACCGTCTGGTCGCTTCTTGACAGATTCACGTTCAACAAACCCTTCTCCCTTCTTCATCTTCTCGAGCGGACAATCTTTGGAATGGCAGAGTTCCCCGCTGAAGACATCGAAGCATTTCTTACCGATGATTTCATCCTCACCTATGTCCACCATCCGGATGAAGGTTTTATTCACATTGGTGATGTTAAAATCAGCATCTATTACACACATTGCATCAGCAGCGATCCGGAAGATGAGGTCGAGTTCTGCTCTACTTTCGCGCAGTGCAATTTCAGCATTTTTTCGCTCGGTGATGTCACGTGCAGCGGCAAAGGCACCTACCACCTCTCCGCTCTGATCCTTGTAGACCGAGGCATTGTAAGCAACCACGGTCTCGGTTCCATCCTTTGCCTTCATGACCAGTTCGTAATCCCTGACCTCTCCGGTTTCAAAGGTCAGCATGGCACCTTTGTATGCCCTTTCAGGATATGTGAAATGGTCAGCAAACGGTGTTCCTATCAACTCTTCCCGAGTTCTGCCTGTAGCTTGAACCGTAGCCTCGTTCACATCCAGAATGATCCCTTCCCTGTCAAACATTACCAGAGGATCAATGCTGATCAGTTGCAGTTCCCTTTCGGCGTATCGAAGGGGTAATTCTTTTGTTGTTTTATTCATTTGATGACCCCAGATGAAACAATGTGGATGTAATTTTGTATCCTCTTCAAATTAAATGGTGACTGAGCATCCACGTCTGTAGGGCATTCGTGAAATTCGTATAATTCGTGCCATTCGTGATCTACTGGTGTTGATTTATTATCACGAATTCCACGAATGAAGCGAATGACACGAATTTGGTCACCACAGAAGATGCATTTCGCCATCGCTTTTGAAGTGGATACGTAATTTTTTCTTATGGTATATAACTTGACTTTATCATATTTACCCTTTCCATACGATCCACCATCCTATAGCCAGATATGGTAGTTGGATACATTAATACCACACCCTGCTCTTCCGAGTTCTTCTGCAAATCCAAACTGTTACGGGTTATTTCGAGCATCAACCCATAACTTCTGACGGCTGCGCTAAACAACCGAAAGGTTGTTATGAACAATCGATGAAACAGGAGACCATGAACAGAGCCAGATATCCATTCGCAATCATCGCTGTGTTGCTAATATTCGCGTGTGCCGGATGCGTCACCAATCCACCACCAGCACCACATCCGAATGCCACAGAGATCGCTCCGGCAGAGATCCTCGGCATGGACAGGGTGGTGGTATCTACTGGCGCAGATGCGCTGCAACGGGTGAGACAATCGCATACAGGCGGTATCGAGAATGTTGAGGATCTCGCAATCATACATTATCACGGGAAAAATGATCGGTTTTTGACGCTGTGGACGACTCTATACCGGAACGAGGCGATTGCAAACAGCGAAACCGAGAAGATGGTCATCGGAATACGCAGATTTGGCGGAGACTGGGCATCCACACTCGAAGAGACCACAATCGAGGGAAAAATCGTGTACAGGATTGCGCCGGATGATCAGCCACAGTACTTCTGGGTAGATGAAGACTGGGTCTTCTATATTGTACCGCATAACGTTGCATCTGATGAGATTCCCCTGATCATCGGGGCAATTTCGTAATTAGCCTGACCAGAACAACTCGCCAAAAAGGATTGCAACAGGGAGCCCTGATGTCTTTGCAAGCGTCCATGCGCCCGTAATTATCTTATCAACATTCATCGGCATGGGCGAGTACCGTGGTATCCCGAGAGAATCAAGCAATCTCGGTGTCAGCTGCCCCATCGGCACCTGTGCTGATATCCGTTCTCCGAGATCGCCTCGATGACTGAGGATCATGAGCAGCGGTATTCTGTACAGCAGATTCAGCGATGCGAGTGCATTGATGCTGTTTCCGAGACCTGAGTTCTGCATTACTATCGCAGGATTCGCTCCGCCAAGATAGGCGCCAGCACATATCCCGATGCCCTCCTCCTCCCTTGTCACCGGGATGTGTGTAATCTCATCGTCGGATTCGATCAGATCGAGCAATTCCTCCAGATTAACGCATGGAACGCTCGTTACGAGATTAATTCCTGCCTTTTTCAATGCGTGATAGATGCTCATCGAATCCTCGTAATCTCGCATGCGACCTTGATCAGCCTGAGCCATGTGTTCAGTGCAGCACGCAGCGCAGCGATATCATCAGCATCCACACTGAGGTGTAATACGCCATCTTCCACTGACAGTGCTGCCTTGCTTCTCGGAAATGCTGCCGCGATCTCTGGCAGCAGTGCACGATATATTGTGCGTGCATCGCTGCCAAAATCGAATCTAAATTCTGCTTTATCCATCTCATTCTCGATATGAAATTTATGCACAAAAGCAACCACATCACTCGGCACGAACTCGCTTTATCCGGACAGGTCGTTCCTTCAGAAGGATGCGGTATCCACAGTATGGGCACCGGATACCGCGATATTCGTAATCGATCTCAACGGGTTGCTTGCAACGGATGCACCGGTACCCCATCATACCTCCATCATCTCATCCTGCTCTTTCTGTTCGATGGCACGCTTCACTGATCGCGCAACCGTCTTTCCGATCGACGTATCCGGAAGATATGTGCCGCCTGCAAAGGTATATCCGCATTTGGTGCATTTCCAGATTCCCGTGCCGATGCGGCGTACAGAGGGAAAACCGCACTGAATGCATTTGTGCTTCTGATGCATCTTTTCTTCGATGTCTGCAACTCTCTTCCTGATGTTACGACCATATCGCACACCAAATCTACCTGCTGACCTTGTTTTCCATCCTTTTGTGTGTTTAACCATTTAGACCTCCAATGTTTCTCTTTTCTCTGCATTTAGAGTCAGTCCGACTGGAGCGCAGCGGAATGTCGGACAATTTTACTCGATTTTTTCTTAAAAAATCGTTTTAGACCTCCAGGAATTTCTCCCGAATCTCGGCTGCTGTGGTCTTCGCCATATCAACCACTCTTATGACCTGATCAACTGTGAGTGGTTCTGCTCCGCTCTTCTGCATACCGGATATGCTGCCATCGGTATTGGTGATGACGGTGAGCGATGTGCCTGCGATCTGTCCCTCATCGAGCGACGGATCAAGCAGTAGCTCTCCGCCGAACTCGATTGCAGTGACTGCAACAGGAATATCCCGCATAGGAAGCGGCGAATCCTCACCCAGATCATATCTTGCCGCTGGCAGTGTTGCAGTGAGGAGCGCTGCAATGCTGCCTGCAGATGCTGCATCGATGATGTTACCACCATTGTTCAGTACATGAATATCAATGAACATGATCCAGACCTTTTCACCTTCGGTTATGCAGAGTTTTTTGAGATCGATCGATTTTGACTCCCGAATACCGCGATCAACGACTCTCGCAATCTCTATCGCGCCCTCTCTCGGAGGACCTGCTTCGAATTCAGGGGACGCCATCGGGATCAGTTCGGTATTGGTGATGATTACGCCTACATCCGGCGTGTCCGGGAACGGCTCGCCTGGCTGAATCTTTACACCGACCAGTAGCTGTGTATCTCCGAGTTTTACAAGGGCTGAACCCTCTGCCATGTCTATTACGCCGGTCTCGATGGATATCTCTCGAAATTCATCGAAAGCGCGCCCATCTGCACGCTCGCCTTTTAGTACCAGATTGAAGAGGTAATCACGCTGAATCTCTGCCATCACATCATTGCTCATCCGTATCACCTTCCAGCGAGACGTCTTCCGCATCCACCGTAGGTTCCTCGCCGTATTTCTCGATTAATGCCTGACGCTGTAATTCATATACCCTATCGCATCCGGTCTTTGCCAGTTTGAGTACTTCATAAAATTCCTCTGTTGTCAGGCGTCCGTCCATCTGGAGAAGTGTAATTCGCCCGCCAGCGATCATCGCGACCGGCACGTCTGCGTCTCCATAATTGTCCTCCTCCTTCATCAGATCGAGCACGATCTCACCGTCCACCTTTCCAACGGCACATGCACTGACGAGTCCGCGCATCGGTATGCCAGCATCAGCCAGTGCCAGTGATGCTGCATTGATGCCTGCGGTTCTGGTGCCAGCGTCTGCCTGCAACACCTCTATGAATATGTCAATCGCAGTTTTCGGAAAGAATTTGGTGAAGATCACAGGTTCAAATGCTTCTCTACTTACTTTTGAGACTTCTATGCTTCTTCTACTCGGACCGGGTCTTATTCGCTCATCCACTGAGAATGAAGCCATATTATACCTGTACTGCACAACCGCTCTCGTCATGTTCTGCCTGTGTCGCGGGTGAAGTTCTCTCGGACCATACACTGCAGCCATAATCTTATTGTTGCCCCATTCTATGTAACACGACCCGTCAGCCCGGTCAAGCGGACTCAGTTCGATTTTAATCGGTCGCAACTCATCAAGATTCCGTCCATCGAGTCTCTTTCCATCGATGATAAAACGTTCTGGTTTCTCATTCATTACCATTCCTCGTTGTCTCTATTTTCATGTATTCTGCCATACCTTGTTTTTTCCTTTGCTTTCAGAAATGCCTGTACACGATCGGTCAATCCCCGTGTATGCGCATAAGCTTCGATGTATTTGATTGCCTGAATCGCCAGTTCGATGCGATCTTCGCTACCATTGATCCATATCCGTCCGTTCTGCCCGACAAACATGCCACAGCCAATCTCACTCTTCAGGAGTCTGACCATCGAGCCGCTGCGACCGATTACCCGCGGCATCTTTGTCGGACTGATTGTAATAATGCGCCCGTCATACAGACGCCTGAGTTCCTTCTCCTTTAATGTGAGTTCCACTTTCATACCGGCATCCACATCCTTAACCATCGTCAGTATACAGTCTCCAACCTTCAGATACCTGCTCATGTCTTCGGTTTCGATTCGGCGTGGATACTGGGATATGTGTAGCAGTCCGTCGTAAGGCGAGTTGATATCAACAATCCAGTTTGAATACGCAGTCTCAGTTACAATCCCTATCACACGGTCGCTTGCCTGTGGAATGTACTTGCCCGCAAGCGGGATCACACTGATGTACCGTTCTCCTTTATTCACGAGCCCGTATACCGAAGCGTGCACCTTACCCTCATGAATGTATGTGCCGCTGCCTGACGCCTTTATATTATCAGATAATACATCGCCTGGAACAGCAATATTCCTTTCCATATTATTACCTTTACCTTAAAAATTTGGTTTCCGCACTTCCCTTGGATATGCGATTCACAAGACCATAAAAATCGAGTTGCATGCCTGCAGGAATCTTTACAACGCCAATCCACGACCCATCAGCCTGCCATTCTTCCTTTAATACTTCGCCAAAACCTGCAACATCTCCATAAGTTTTTGCAGCATAATCTGCCGGGATTTTAACAGCGATCTCAACCGTATCGAACCTGATCGGAATGATCGGACGAATCGCTTTCATCGTCGTGCTCACCAGTTCGTCGATGCTCTTCATCGGATCAATATGAATGCCAGCCTCCTCCATCGCCTTTTCAATTCTTGCTGGGGGGTGCGGTGCCTTTGTCTGTGGATTGAACGCACCCGATGCAATAACACTCACGACCTGCCTGCGCTTATCCTCGATCAACTGCTTACGCTGCTCCTTTGTGAGATGCAGTTCTCCATGCTTCACGATGTGCTCGGCAATCGCATGGATATCGGTCGTCTCAAAGGTTTTTTCCACATCCTCCTTGCTCGGGTGATCGCCGCGACTCGCATTCTCAAACACATCCTCGACCGCAAGCATAGCAGATATATCTACATCATCCCCTTTGCGGGAGCGTAATGCAAGTTCGGGGTCAACAAGCACCTCAAAATGCTTGCCGCCATGTTTCAATCGTGCTGTGATCGCGTTATCGAGCGTAACCATGACTAATCACTATCGTCCTTCGTCTCCTTCTCCTTAAATTCCTCAACGATCTCCCCGACATATCTGGCAAGTTCATCTTTCCCTAGTTTTTTGAACTGCCGCTCCGCAAGCGTCACAATCCCGATCTCAAGTGTATCCACATCGAACTTGCTATCCGAAACCTGATACAGTGCCCGGAGTCCGAGACGGATCGCACCTTCCATATCGAGATCATCCACATACTCACGCTCAAAGATCTCCATGACCTTTGCCCTGCCAGCACCGATCGCAGTCGCCTTGTATTCGAGCAGCGCACCGCTCGGATCGGTTTCGAATAGTCTTGGTCGGTGATCCTCCACACCAGCGATCAGAAGAGCTGTTCCATAAGGACGGACGCCGCCAAACTGGGTATATGTCTGCTTGTGGTCACATATTCTCTTTGCAAGGGTTTCTATCCCGATTGCCTCATCATAATAGACCCGATTGATCTGTGCTTCCACACGCGCACGATCGATCAGTGCACGTGCATCCGCAACCAGTCCTGATGTTGCTGCGCCGATGTGCTGATCGATCTGAAAAATCTTTTCGATTGATTCAGCCTCCAATAAATGACTTGTGACTCGTTTATCAACCAGCAGCACAACACAATCTTTTGTTTTCATTCCTATTGCAGTTGTGCCCCGTTTCACCGCCTCTCTGGCATATTCTACCTGAAAAAGCCTTCCATCTGGGCTAAATACAGTTATTGCACGATCATACCCCATCTGGGGTGCCATTTGCATTACTAATCATCTCCTGTCTGTTTATTACATGATGAATTATGCGTGTGCATATAAAAGGTTTTTCTGGAAATTATGAAAAAATCAGGATATCAGCCCATCTGCATCTTCGCAATGATATCTCTTCTGGTGATGAACCCGACCAGGTCATTATCAAGATTGAGCACTGGAATCCCTCCATATCCGTACCTGATCATGAGATTCACAACCTCTGATATGTTGGAATTCGTATACACGGTCTTGACACCGCGGCTCATGATATCCACTGTCAGAAGACTCTTGACCCTGTTATCCTGCTGATTGGCTGTAACCAGGTCACGGATCGCACGCATCGCTTTTGCTATATCCTTTTCAGTGATGATACCAACCAGTTGATAGTCCTCTACCACAGGAAGCCGTCCGATGTCGTAGTCCATCATCATCCTCCGCACATGCACGACGCGATCGCCAGGCGCAGCAGTGATCGGTCTGCTCATGAATTCCGCAGCAAACCCAAAGACGGTCTGGGTTTGCAGAACCTCTTCTGGCGTGAGCCAGCCAAGAATCTCGTCACCATCCAGTGCAAAAAGTATACCGCTTCGCTCCTGTAAGATTGATATGGCATCGTCAATGCTCATATCCGGGGGAACCACGGTGTAGGCATCACTGACCGCAGTAGCGGCATGCAGCGAGGATGCTGGCAGACCGGACTTTCTGCTCGTATGAAGCGTGCTTCTGCTTGTACCGAGTGTGCGCGCAATATCCCGCATGGTCAGTACACCCCGGAGTTTACCATTACTCGTAACCATCAACCGTCTGGTATCGTGCTTCTCCATAAGATCCAGTGCGTGGGATAGGTTTTCTGATTTTTCGATACGCACCGGTTTCACCATAATATCGCATACATTCATAATTATTCTCCTATCGTAATTGTCGCCTGTAGTATACTTTCCTGATTCAGGATTCCGACCACATCCTCATCTTCATCAACAACAATGATGCTGGTGACCATCTCCTCGACCATCAGACGTGCCGCATCAACTGCAAGCCCGTCCTGTCTTATCGTTATCAGTGGCGTGGACATGATATCCTCTGCAAGAATCGGAAGTTCAAGCATCTTCCGCTTTCTGCTGGGGGCACCTGACATACACGCAAACGTCAGGTTTGAGTTGGTGATCATGCCTACCGGTCTTCCGCCGTATTCGAGAACCACTACCCGATCCACATCCTCTGCTTCCATCGTTTGCAGGATGTGGCTGAGCGAATGGCGTCTGTGTACAACCGCAACAAAGTCGGACATGATTTCACTGGCACGGATGTTAGTTGTGCTTTGCGAAAAATATTTGATCACATCCCATTTGGTGATGATCCCGTACAGATCCTCACCGCTTACGGCAAGTCCGCCGATATCATTCTCAAGCAGCAGTTCACAAGCCTGTGAGAGGGTGGCGTCAGGATATATGCTGATCAATGACTTTGTCATGACCAGCTGCACAGGGATCTGATCGATCGGACGCCTCCGCCACTGTGGTTCTGCCTGATCGAGCCTGCGCCCGATGTCACATTTGGTGAGCATACCGACAGGCTCATCATGCAGTATCACAAGCAGCCTGCTGATCCTGTGTCGGAGCATCAGATTGCGCGCCCGCGAAATTGGCTCTCCCGGTGTAATCGCATACACAGGAGTGTTCATTATATCCTTAACTCGCATGTCTCCTTATTTTAATGTAGTTAATGCCCAGACAATATCGTTTTCTGTCAATATTCCAGTGAGAACTCCATCGTCGATGATCGGAAGCGAGCCTACGCCATTCGTGACCATCATCCGGGCAGCCTCGCCGAGGTCCTGATCCGATGTTGTCCAGACAACATCCCGCTTGATCAGCGATTTGATAGGTACCTTCAACGCATCCTCGATATTGCCAGCTCCTTTTGTAAGCGCTTCGCCGCTGCCAAGAAATCGCAGTATATCGAAAGCGGTGACGATTCCGAGCAGAATTTCATTCTTGACGACTGGAAGACGTCTGAATCCGTTATCAACCATCAGTTTACCAGCAGTTCCGATGTCAACATCCGGTTCGACAGTTGTCACATCTGTTGACATATAATCGGTCAGATCAACGCCAATTTTGATGTCAGCGATCAGACGCATAAAATCCTGTTCGGTTACGATCGTCGTCACGCGCTCATCCGTATCCAGGATCGGAAGGCATCCGACACCCTCTTCCTTCATCATATTCAGAGCATCAGTAATCGAGGAGTTTGTGTACAGATACGGAACATCGGTTTCCATGATCTCACGTATCTCCTCGTTGACCGCAGCGAGTATATTGCCACCGAATCGATTGGTGACGAGATTATGTCTTGGTCCGCCACACAGAAAATCAACGATGTCCTTGCATACAACAAGTCCTCTCAATTGCTGTGTGCCTGCATCGGTGATCGGTATTCTTCTAAATTCATGATTCAGCATCGTTCTGACAGTGCTCATAATCGTTGTTGTGGGCGGAACTGTCACAACATCCTGCGGTGCGATCGCGAGTACATCACCATGGTGTACGGAGCTGTGCGAGTCGATTTCATTACCACCCCGATCCAGTGCACCCCAGACCATCATCGTACGCGGTTTCGATGTTTGTTGCCTTTTCATTTCATCACCATTAATCGCATCTGATCATGCATGGTCACGGTACATTTTAAACTTACTGCTATCCGACACTGTCAATCAATCACTCCCAGAGCCCAACGGTCGTATCCTATGAGATGCAGGATCACTTAAAGTTAATGGAAAAGGTGTGAAACTCTTAAATGCTGCAATGACTGTATTATAATTCATGGGTGAAAGAATC
>JAYEGV010000109.1:0-2000 GCA_034659235.1 Methanobacteriota archaeon | reverse complement strand
ACCAAAAGGTACGGAATCAGACCATATGGATTGTGTAAACATTATGGGGAATGGACAGACGGTTCCCGGCTTACAGATGGCTTCTAAGGCGTTTACAATTATCTGTGGTGTAGAACTTGGTAAGCCCTATATGCTCCCCGAAATACTGGGTAGGAATCCCGCAAGGGTAAACGATGGCATAGAGGGTAGAGGATTCGGTAAAAAGCAAATGTCGATCTGTAATGGATCGAATAGAGGTTCAAAACAACCTTTTCACAAAAGGTTGATCAAAAACTGCCGAGCGGTGTTTCATTGCATGCACGGAGGCAAACCTGTGAATGTAAGTAGTTCAATTACGCCATTAAAAGGCGAGAGACTTACAGACACTCGACCAAAACTCCAGTGGATTGATATCGACTGGAAAAAGTTCGAAGAACATGTTAACAGGCTGCAAACCAGAATTGCAAAAGCAGTTAAGGAACGGAAATGGCATCTGGTCAAAAGACTACAGTATTTGCTAACTCACTCGTTTTATGCGAAGTTGTTAGCAGTAAGAACCGTAACCAAGAATAAGGGAAGGAGAACAGCCGGAATCGATGGCGCGAAGTGGATAACACCAAACTCCGGAATGAACGCTGCTCTTAAATTATCTGATAAGAAGTATAAAGCAAAGCCGTTAAGAAGGGTCTATATTCCGAAGCCTGGAACGACTAAGAAGCGATCCCTAAGTATCCCAACCATGTATGATAGGGCGATGCAAGCGCTGCACGCCCTTGCGCTACAACCGATTGCAGAAACAACGGCGGATACACGTTCATTCGGATTCAGAAAGTATAGGAGCACGCAAGATGCGTGTCAATATGCTTTCATCTGCTTGAGCAAAAGAAGTTCTGCTCCAATTGGGTTTTGGAAGGAGATATAAAGGGATGCTTCGATAATATCAACCATGACTGGCTTCTGGACAACATTCCGATGGATAAATCGATCCTAACGCAATTTCTCAAGGCTGGATTCGTGTATAATCGACATCTTAATCCTACCAAAGCAGGAACACCACAGGGGGGGAATTATTTCCCCGATACTGGCGAATATGACACTAGATGGGATGGAAATGGCTATCGCATCCAAGTATCACGTCGGTAAAAACGGGGTTATCGATAAAACTCGATATAACTCCGAAAAGGTGCATTTTGTGAGGTATGCGGACGATTTTTTCGTCACCGCAACCTCTAAAGAGACTGCTGAGGATATTGCTGAAGTGATCAGAGGATTCCTGAAGGAGCGTGGTCTGGAATTGTCGGAGGAGAAGACTCATATCACTCATATCGACGACGGCTTTGACTTTTTGGGCTGGAACTTCCGTAAATACAGGGGAAAACCCCTGATAAAGCCATCTAAGAAGTCGATTGAGAAGGTCACTCGAAAGATCAGTGGCGTGATCAAACGAGCGAAAGCATGGAAACAGGAGAATCTCATTAACGCTCTGAATCCCATCATCATTGGCTGGTCGAATTATCATCGGTCAGTCGTATCTAAAGAGATGTTCAGCAATCTGGATTATAGAATGTGGAATATGCGCTGGATATGGGCTAAGAGGAGACATCCGGACAAACCCAAGACGTGGATTACCAGAAAATACTGGCACAGTGAAGGGATGCGGAACTGGATGTTCTCTACGAAGAAGAACCGGCTAAAACGCTTTTCAGATACGAAGATCGTCAGACATACCAGTCTGAAGATGGATAAAAACCCTTATCTTGATCTTGAGTACTTCAAACTGAGAAAACTCAGACAGAAGGCTCTGAAACTAAGCGACTGGTACAAGACGAGGTGGGATAAACTGAAGGATGGTTTATGCGCATGAATGTTGGAATCAGACGACTGGAATGCCACAGAAACGAACTGCTGCCCGATACAGAAAGGGTTATGAAATGCGCAAGCGTGTTGTGAGGTGAAAGTCTCACGCACCGTTCTGAGATGAGAAAGGGCGGGTAACCGCCCTATTCTTAATCTGCGATTAC
>JAYEGV010000108.1:0-10598 GCA_034659235.1 Methanobacteriota archaeon | reverse complement strand
CCAACGCTTCCGGCTTTTCCACTGACCAGAAACGGCACCGAATGCGGATCGCTGCAGCCGCATTCCCAGGATCCGCAGCCCCGTTTGATTCCGATCACATGCAGTTTCGCATTCGCAATCGACTTGCGTATCGCAGGTCCTGCCTGCCTGTCCTTGCCCTGTCCGAACCCGATGTAGCCATCCTTATTTCCAACGATCGATACAGCCCTGAACTTGACCCTCCTTCCTGAGTCGGTCATTCGCTGCACCATATTCACATCCAGCACCTCTTCTGCGAGATCAGGAAGCAGGATCTCGATTATCTCCACCTCTCTAAGTGGAAGCCCTGAGTCGAGAGCAGTGTCGATATCAGTGATCTTACCTTCGCGAACAAGAGCACCAAGTTTGGTTCGCGGTATCCATTCTTCTTCCATTTATACACCTCCGAACTCAGATACGATCCGATCTTTCGTTGTCTCGAAGACCGATGGTAGGTCAACGTTCGTGTATGCTGCCACGGTCTCCCCACGAATCCGCTCATCAGATGGGAATACTACAGGATCGTGCGGAGTGTTCATGCCAGCATCAACCGCGCCGCGAAGCGCGGCATAAATTCTTGACCCAAAGGATGATGTATACAGACCCGTATCGAGCACACCCTCTGTGAATCCTTTATTTCTGGCACGGTATCCAAACAATAAGCCAGTAAGATACGCTGCAGTGGTATTCCCGGTTGATCCGGAATATCCATACTTCGCAAGTTCGATCGATGTAGCAGATGAAAGAATCCTGTCACCCTTATCTCCAGGAATTGTGAGTTGTATTCTTATATGCCGTGCGCTCCTGCGCACCACCATACGCGGCTTCTTTGATAATAGCAGTCGCAGCCGCCTGTGATAGTTTGTCCTGCCTTCTCTACGCCGTCTGAATGGTACCCGGTATCTCGGTCCGGTCGCCATTTATTGCGCCTCCGGTTTCATCATCATATCTGGGTCACTGTGGTCTGTAATCGCATAAAGGTTTCGTTATCATTATATAACATTGGTGCATCTATATCATTGGAGTGATCATAATGAGGTTGAGTGGGTTGATACTGACTGCTATAATGCTGACAGGAGTTATGGTAAGCGCAGCAGGCGCACATACATACGATCCTGATGAAAAGAAAGACTGGCTGCTGAGTTGTGTTGAAGAGGAGGAAGTGGAATGGGGTGATGTGATAGAGGTACTTACCGAAGATCCGAACACCACGTACACCATCGAGGTGACTGATTTTCATGTTCAAACAAAAAGAATCGATCTTGATGAGATTGAACGTATAAAAGGCGATGAGTATGAATGTGGGGACTGCAGTAATAGCGAGTATGTCGATCAGATCGAGTACGGTGCAAAAACCGTCAATCTCAGAATCTACAAGAATCAGACACTTATTGGAAGTTTTCCATTCAGAGCGAACGAATCATTCGCTCTCAAGGATGGCAGTATCATCAGCACGAAAGCAAGTTCGTGGGATGAACGTGGTAGAGTATGGAACTATGAAAATGACTTCTACGTCGCGGTGAGCAAGATCACATGTGATTTCGCAGACGATGACTGCTTCTGCACCGATCCGGAGAATGAGAGGGCTACCATCAGGTACCTCGTCAGAAGACCAGCAGAGTTTGAGGCAGATGTAACGACGATCCTTCCGGGCGGCGAGGATGAAGAGGAGATGAGTGAGTTCAGATCCAACTCACGATTCATCGCCGAGATCAAACTGAAGAACAATGAGATGCGCGCACATCATGTGAGGGCAACGGTTTCTGTGAAGCCGACAGAGATGATCAATGGAGAATATCCGCCCGAGTGCACGGTAGAGAAGATATATATGGGAGAACATGATGACGATGACAGACGATGGATCGGCGACAATTTCCCGGTAAAATTACGGAGTGATGAGCGCAGTGACACTCCTCATGACTGGTTTGAGGGGGATGCAGCTATGTATATGGGTACTGGTCCACAGATATGTGGTATCGATAGTATCTACCAGACTGGTTGCGATGATATCACATACACGGTATATTTCAAGACCCCGTCCATACCGGAACGGACAGAATATGCGATATGGGTAAACCTCACTTATGAGGACATGAAAGAAAAGCCGTATCAGTTCACAGATAACGAAACAACGATCGAGATCCTTCCGGTAATCGAGGTAAAGAAAGCGATCGGAACAGAAGACTATGCGATTGCTTCGGAGGAGGCAGCAGAGGCATACACGAGCGATGTTACTTATGTGATATATGTGGATTATGAGCCCTACGTCTTCTTGACGATCAGGAACTGGGGAAATTACAGCATCCCATCGCTTCGTCTCTTTGATGCTCCTGATGACGCGTGGCATAAACCTGCAAACACCGATACGAATCGATGGAGTTGTGCGCTCCCTTCTGAGATGCTGAGAGTTCCTGATATGGAATCAGATCGATGGAAATGGAATTTTTCGCTTGGACCTGGCGAGATAATGACATGCGCATATCCTGTGAGTCTTCTTAAACCTGGAACGTATAAACTCGGAACCGCGACCGTCAACTGGACAGAGAATGGGCACAATTACAGTGTGGTCTCATATCCGCAATCAGTCGAGGTGCATGGTCCGTATATAGAGGTAATAAAGAAAGCCGATCCGACTTCTATAACTCAAAATAATACCACAAAGATCGTTGTGAACGTGAAGAACACAGGAGACCGACCCACATCTGTTACGATCATGGATCAGATCCCCATGGAATCCGTACTGATCAGATCGCCAGTTGCACGCGGTATTGTTGTTGATGAAGAAAATGGCACGTTCTTCTTGAGGAGAGTGCTTAAATCCGGTGCAGAGGAGACATTCGAATACACGGTTGATCCGAACCGTACCGTGATGCTGCCCCCTGCGGTGGTCAGGTTTGTTGATCTCACACGATACGAGGGTATCAGCGTCTCAGAGATGCCGGTACTGACAGTGGAAGGGACCGAACCAATCGGTGCTGCCGCTGCAAAGGTTCAATCCGAATCTAAGGAGGCACCAGAAGCAGGGATAGCATCTGCTGAGACTGCAGAGACCGTAAAAACACCTGTACGAAAGGAACCTGGATTTGTTGGCATACTTGCGATTCTTGCATGCATGGCGGCTGCGCTTTTTAGCAGACACCGAAGATGAGATCTATCAGAATCATTCTGCTGATACTTTCATTGATGGCAGTTCAAGTGGCTGCGTCCGAAGAGCTCGGATGGGGCAAGATGCCATGGGAGAAGAAAGGTATGGATATAGGGGAATATTATATCGAGGCAACTGATGTTAGTCTTGGTGGGAGTGAATCCGAGATCGGGTTTGGTGGATCACGGATCTGGGTGTTGATCACTATATATAAGAACGATTCTGTGGTGTGGCGTGGTGTTTTTGCCAACAACACCAGTCAGACCTTTCCAAACTTCCCGGATTACATGGATTTCATTTATTCTGCAAATAAGAGTGGATATACTGAATTCGCACTTGATGTTCTTCCCCCCTCCTCCCCGTTCGACCACCAGGTATATCATCCTGACCACCCGGTATATGAACGTCTGATAAAGACATGTGACAACAACGGTCTCGAGCCAGTACGTATCATAGACGGAACCAACCTGATAGAGATATGTGCCAACGATCTCGTTATCGGGAGCAACCCACCGAGCCAGTACATCGTCAACATTGATGTAGACGTCATCGATATGGGATTGTCACGAATGTCTTTTGAAGAGTGGATTAACAACACTTTTGTTATGATCAAGAGTGGAACTGTATGTACTTATGTGAGAGATAAAGCATTTACCGAGATTAAAATAGCGAATATCAGCATGTTGGATCGCGTTGAAATCGTTGATTCAATCCCTGATGAGTTCGTGATTGATCCTGATCGTGATCTATGCTGGAATTATTCGCTGGACGCATATCGATACTCGACAAAGCCACTTGTGCCGGGAAATTACACGTTGCCGGCAGCAAATGCAACAGTATGGTATCGTGGGCATCGAATTAACCTCACAAGCAACACTCCGGATATCGATGTGGGTGGTCCCTATGTCACAATCACGAAGACCGCAGAACTCACTGGTGACGTGGTGAATGTCACAGTTAGTGTATGTAATACGGGTGAACATGTTACAATGTTATATGTGTTTGA
The DNA here is from genome assembly GCA_034659235.1 of Methanobacteriota archaeon. GTDB lineage: Archaea > Halobacteriota > Methanosarcinia > Methanosarcinales > Methanogasteraceae > Methanogaster_B. The sequence continues at coordinate 6,429 of JAYEGV010000108.1, read as the reverse complement.
CTCAATACCAGAAGGTGCTGAATTGATTGAAGGTGTGCTCAATTACACTAACCTCAATTACACTGCACCCAATTACATCGAGGCACCACGCGGTGTTATGGAACCGGCAGAAGGTAGATATGTGAATAAGTACTCAATAAAAATCAATAATTCCGTTGTGCTTCCGCATGCTGTCGCATATTATCAGACATCGAAAAAGGTCGATGTAACCAGAGAATACCGACCAGAGGCAACCTTCGAAATCGAAAAATATATCAATCCGAAGTTCTATGCTGGCAGATCGAGATCGGAAGAGATCGAGATCAGACATGAAAACGATACAGAACCAGCAGCGGATGAAGGCGTGGAAGCTGCAGATTCCATGGAACCCGTAGAACCCCTTGACGCCCCCGATAAGATGCCGGATGAAACGACTGATGAAATGACCAAAGAAACAGAACAGAACCCCCCACAGGAGAAGAAAGGAATTGTGCAGAAGATACCAGGATTCGGATCATTGTTTACGATGATCGGGATTCTCACCGGATATCTGATCCTCAGGAATCATGACATCATTTAAGGAATTCGCAGATACCTGTGAGACGATCGAAGGAATCTCCAGTTCACTTGAGATGACAACGGTTGTATCATCTTTTTTTTGCAGGATCAGCGAGTCTGATGACCCTGACACCGAACTCTCCATCGTTTCCAGATTCATCATGGGAAGAATATTTCCTGAATGGAGTGCGGTTGAACTCGGTGTCGGTCCCTCGTTATTGTATGAATCGATATCAAGAGCATCCGGTCTGTCTGAGAGGCAGATCAAGCAACTGGTACGCGAGACCGGAGATGTTGGCGAGGCAGCAAAGATTGCGCTCGAGAAGAAAACAGCGAAATTGCAAAGAACGTTTCTCGATTTTACTGGCGGCGGTGAAGCACATCTTGCAATTGCTAATGTCTTCGAGAGAATGCTCTCGATCGCACATGCATCAGGCAAAGGCTCACAGCAGACAAAGATAAAGCATCTGCAGTATCTGTTCAGCACTGCATCCCCGAATGAATCCAGATATCTGGCACGTCTTGTGCTTAAGGAACTCAGAATCGGTGTCGGCGAGGGAATCGTTCGGGATGCAATTGCGCAGACATTCGAGGAGGATGTGGGTGCGGTGGAGCGTGCATACATGCTGATCAATGATCTCGGTGAGGTTGCGGTTACGGCATCACACCACGATCTTTCTAGTGTGAACATCAGAATCGGTAGACCGATCAAGATGATGCTTGCCCAGCTCGGCAGTTTCGACGACATCACAGAGGTGTATGCGATCGAATGGAAGTTCGATGGCGCAAGGGTACAGATACACAAGGACGGTGATCATGTCCGGATATTTTCGAGAAGGCTTGAAGATGTGACAAACTCACTTCCGGATGTTGTGAAACTGGTAAAATCCCAGATAACTGCAGATCAGGTGATTCTCGATGGTGAAGTGGTTGCTATCGGGCATGATGGGAAGCCGCTCGCATTTCAGGAGATTCTAAAGCGGTTCAGAAGGAAATATGACATATCAGCGATGGTACAGAAGATTCCACTCTACCTGAATCTGTTCGACATCGTATACCTCGATGGTGTATCATTGATCGATTGTGAACTGCATGACAGAAGAGAAAAACTGAATGCGATCGTACAATCCCATGAGCATTTCAGGGTGGCAGAGCAGGCGTGTACCGATGATCCCGATGTTGTGCACACGATATATCAAAACGCTCTGGATGCCGGACATGAAGGAGTCATGTTAAAAAATCCGGATTCTCTGTATTCTCCTGGAAAACGCGGTAAAAACTGGCTTAAGATAAAACCGATCATGGAGACCCTTGATCTTGTCGTTGTCGGAGCGGACTGGGGTGAAGGAAGGAGAGCGAACCTGATCGGCTCATATCTGCTCGCATGTTACGATCCTGATACCTCTGAATTTCTTGAGATCGGCAAGGTCGGAACCGGCATAACCGATGAGCAGTTATCCGAACTGACCGAACTCTTCTCGCAGTACATTATATCAGAGGACGGGAAAACGATCGAATTACAGCCTGCTATCGTATTTGAGATCGCTTATGAGGAGATTCAGAAGAGCCCGCATTATGCATCAGGATATGCGCTCAGGTTCCCGAGGCTCGTTCGGGTCAGGTTCGATAAGACGCCAGAGGATGCTGACAGCATCGAGAGGGTTGGGATGCTGGCTGGAAGAGGGTAGGGTAGCATCGCTTGGATGCAGAGCAACCTACAGTCCCACCTATGACCGATAATACGGATACGATGCCTGATGGGCTGGAGGGTATGGTCGAATCAATGACATAAATTTGACTTTATTTTATTCTAAACCAAAATGTATTTATGCAGGTTTCATGAACGTTGTATTCAGTCATATACTACGACGGTGATACAATGAAAAAAATTGCAATATTCATGGTGATTCTGCTCTGCAGCACAATCGTACCCGGATGCATCGATGAAGAGCAGAAGCAAACACCGGAGTCGCTCCTTGTTTACTGTGGTGCAGGGATGAGAAAGCCGATGGACGAGATCGGATCGCTCTTTAAAGAACAACATGGTATTTCAGTTAGCTATAACTATGCAGGCTCGAACACGCTCTTAAGCCAGATGGAACTCACACGAAAAGGGGATGTCTACATGCCAGGAGCGACGTATTATTTTGATCTTGCAAGGGAGAAGGGACTGACCGATTACGAGCAGCTCATCGCATACCATGTACCTGTAATCGCGGTGCCGAGAGGAAATCCTGCTAATATAACATCTCTTGATGATCTCACAGAGCCCGGTGTCAAGGTCATACTCGGAGACCCAAAAGCAGCAGCCATTGGCAAACTTGGGAATAAGATACTCGAGAAGAACGGAATCTATGAAAGTGTGGAGAACAACGTAATCGCCCGCGGCGCGACCGTGAACGAACTTATGGTCTACGTGTCCATGAAACAGGCGGACGCATCGATAATCTGGGGGGATCTGGTTGTGAACAGTGAGAAGGTGGAGATTGTTGCGATACCAGTTGAGCAGAACATCATAAAGATCGTTCCGATCGGCACGCTCACGTCTTCCGAACAGAAGGATACTGCGAAGAAGTTCGTGGATTTTGTTGCGTCCCCGGAAGGAAAAGCGATCTTTGAGAAACATGGTTTCACAGCATATCCAGATGAAAAATATGGAGACGAACATTCATGAATGATATAACATACATCCCTATCGGAGTCATACATTCGCGATTCACCAATCCCGCTGACACGCCAATTCAGGGCGCCTTTGCAGACGGGGCGAGAGGCGAGGTGGAGGTATTTCCGGAATATGCTGCAGGGCTTAAGGACATCGGTGGATTCTCTCATCTGATCCTTATCTACCATTTCCATCTTGCAAACGGTTATTCATTGATCTCAAAACCATTTATAGGGGACAAAGAGAAGGGAATCTTCTCGATAAGGCATCCGAATCGACCGAATCCGATTGGCGTCTCCATCGTCAGACTGGATAATGTCAGAGGGAATATACTGGAGATCAGCGATGTCGATATCCTGGATGGGACGCCGCTTCTGGATATCAAGCCGTTCGTACATCAGTTTGATCACAGAGTTGACATAAAAAGCGGATGGGTGGATGACCAGCACATCGATGAGATTGCGGATAAAACCCCGCGAGCATTAAAGGATTGAGTAAATGTCAATCAAGGAATCGAAGTTCAGGATTCTCACTATTTCAGTTACACTGCTTCTGACCATCTTTATCCTGTCGCTCGTTGCGTGCATTGTTACGCATACGAGCCCGCAGAGCTTGCTCACAAGCATCGCATCCGAAGAGATCCGGTTTGCGATAAAATTAAGTTTGCTCACATCCGTGATATCCACACTGATGTGCATCGCGGTCTCGATCCCCGCATCATACTCGCTTGCACGCTACGATTTTGTAGGAAAGACGCTCATCAATACGATAGTGGATCTGCCGCTTGCGCTCCCGCCGCTTGTCGCTGGAGTCGGGCTTCTGCTCCTCTTTGGCACGACTTCGTTCGGAGACTGGCTTGAAAGTTTCGGACTGAAATTCGTATTGACACCGCTCGGGATCGTGATCGCACAGTTTGCTGTAAATATATCGTTCATGCTGCGGATCATGCGCTCAACGTTTGAAGGGATCAGTCCGAGGTACGAATACGTCGCCCAGACACTTGGCTGCAGTCCGATGCAGGCATTCCTGCAGACGACACTTCCGATGTCAAAGAACGGGCTTATGGCTGGAGGGATCATCACATGGTCAAAAGGGATCGGAGAGTTCGGAGCAGCCCTGATGCTTGCTGGCGCAACACGGATGAAGACCGAGACCCTGCCGATATCGCTATTTCTGAATATGTCCAGCAACGACCTTGATCTTGCAATAGCCGCTGCAACCATCCTGATCATCATATCGTTCGTATCTTTATACATCTTTGAACAGCGCGGCGGGATTACCCACCTGTATTGAACATGATACGAATTGAGAATGTATCCAAGGATCTTGGCGAATTCAAACTGGACGGTGTGACCCTGCACATCAGCGAAGGAGAGTATTTCATCATACTCGGTCCGACCGGCGCAGGAAAGACGATCCTTCTCGAGACGGTCGCAGGCATCTACCGACCTGATAGCGGCAGAGTTTTTCTAGACGAGACAGATGTAACAGACGTTCTACCAAAGGATCGGCAGATCAGCATGGTCTACCAGGATTATATGCTCTTTCCGCACCTGAATGTGGAAGGAAACATTGGATTTGGGCTGCGTCAGAAAAAGATCGCCAAAAGCGAGATCAAAACGAAAACAAATGAAATTGCGGACCTTCTTGGCATTTCACACCTGTTACGCAGATATCCGGGCACGCTCAGCGGAGGAGAGAAGCAGAGAATCGCGATCGCTCGGGCGGTTGTGACGGAGCCAAAGGTGCTGCTGCTGGATGAGCCGCTCTCTGCGCTGGATGCCCGCACAACCGAGCGGCTGCAAGGGGAGCTTGCACGAATACACGAGATCACAAAGACAACAACGATCCACGTAACGCACAGTTTTGGAGAGGCTTTCGCTCTTGGTGACCGGATTGCTGTGATGTGCGGCGGCAGAATCATTCAGGTGGGTACGCCTGACGAGGTGTTTCGGAGACCCAATTCCAAGTTTATTGCGGATTTTGTGGGCGTTGAGAACTTGTTCCGCGGAAGATCGGTTATCCATGACGATCTCTCTCTGGTTCATGTTGATGGGATCTCGATGGTCTCGAGCTCACTTAAATCAGGAGACGTCTCGATCTCGATTCGACCTGAAGACATACTGATCTCGAAAAAGGAGAGCAGAACGAGTGCGAGGAATGAATTTTTTGGAGAGATCGTGGATGCTAAGAATATGGGCACGATCGTGAGACTGGTGGTTGATGTGGGTGTTCCCTTCGTGGTTATGCTGACAAGGCAATCGTGTGAGGATATGGGGCTTTTATGCGGCGTGCATGTCTGGATTGTTTTTAAAGCGTCTTCGGTGCATCTTTTTTAGTGGGGCGTATTCAGCAAATATGGACAATCATTAAATGTGATCAATCCAAGAAAGATTACGATGATCCGTGTTCACAATCTCACAAAGAAGTTCGGCAACAAGACCGTGTTCACCGATATCAATTTCTCTGTTAAAAACGGAGATTTTCTGACGATTGTCGGTCCGAATGGTGCAGGAAAAACGACTCTCTTAAAGATTATGGCAACGCTTATCAAAGCAACAGAGGGTACTGTTGAAATCGAAGGTTTTGATGTAAAAAAATCACCGGAAAAGGTCAGAGATGTAATAGGAGTGATTTCGCATAATACTTATCTGTACAGCGAACTGACAGCAGTAGAGAATCTTAAATTCTTTGGAAAGATGTATGCGGTTCCGGAAATCGATACGAGAATCGATGACGCCATCGAACAGACCGGGCTTGAGCATAGAAAACACGATCGCGTCGGTACGTTTTCAAGGGGCATGAAACAGCGATTGGCAATCGCACGCGCAATCCTTCACCAGCCTTCTGTGCTGCTACTCGATGAGCCGTACACAGGTCTGGATCAGCATGCATCAGCAAGTCTTGAGGATGTGCTGCGTACGCTTGCCGGATCCGGGATCACCACGATCATGGTATCACATGATCTTGACCGCGGTCTAAAACTCTGCGATCATATCATGATCATGGCAGCAGGCACAGTGAAATACCATGAGCCTGCATCCGGGATGCATGATATACGCCAGTTTCGGGCGGTGTATGACCGATGCGTGAGTATTAATTAATATGTAACAACTCACGTTTTAGAAAATTTCCTACATTTTTTAAACTTCTCCCACAAAGAAGCATACTTCAATTCGACTTTTAAAATTATCTGCATTTTCTCATGGGCAAAATCAAAGTATTGGAAT
>JAYEGV010000107.1:0-2001 GCA_034659235.1 Methanobacteriota archaeon | reverse complement strand
GCTTTAACCGAACACCGGTGGAGCCCTTTCCACCATCACGTCATCCCAAGCAGAACAATCGACATATCATCACAATCCTTCTGCTATCCTCCACTTTTACGAAAAATTTTTTCGATTGTACCGGAATCGCAAACATTTCACAATGGAGTTCGCACCAAGCCAAACCCTTTATATACCTCATTATGGTAATGAGATGGTTACAGGAGCGAGATAAATGGCAAAGATACTGCATGTCCAGACCGTGCTGACAAGCGACGATCTCGAAGCCCTCAAGACGAAGACAGGACAGAAGACGACCAAAGACGCGGTTGCAACAGCAGTGGAGCACTATCTCGAATGTCCGTACACTGACACCGGGGACCTGTGGGCTGAGAGATTGGAGAAGACCATACAACAACGAAAGAAGTAACCAAAGGGGGTTAGTATAAATGAATAAGAACATAAGGAAGGAAGAGAGTGCGGTATCGCCGGTCATCGGTGTCATACTGATGGTAGCGATCACCGTGATACTTGCGGCAGTGATTGGGGCGTTCGTGTTCGGGATGGGACCGAGTGAAAAAGCGCCAACCGTTTCGCTGAGACTGAATGATGCGTCTGGTGATGCAGGTACTGCAGCAAACGGTTCGATTAAGGCAGCTCATGATGGCGGAGATACAATAGATCTATCAGCTCTGAAAGTGCAGTACAGGGCAACTGGTAGTGATGCGTGGACGCCTGGAGGTTTCTGGAACCTTTCTAAGACGGACGGAGCGGATACTGGCGTAAAAGAGGTTGGCGATGTGTGGGGCATAGGTGGTAGTGCTAGCGCAACTGCTTTGGGAGCTGGAACATACGACATCCAGATCATACATATACCATCCTCGAAGGTCATATCCTACCAGACCGGGATCATCGTCAAGTAAACTGACTTGTTGCGGGCAGTTCGCCCGCTCCGCTTTTCTTTTTTTGCTTCCACAAACCCATGACCGGCGACTCAACCGAACCAGACGACAAGCGCTGTCCGCTCACGGTCGGCGAATGGATCGCGCTGCTGACTGCTGAAGATCAGGTAAAGTCCAGAGACAAAAACCTGGCAGTTACAGCGCTGCTGATGCTTTTCTCGATGGTTCTGGCGGCGGTCTCGATTACACTATCGGCATACGTAGCAGCCGATTTTGAAAGTTTCGGACTTTCTATGCGATCGATTTTGTTGCTGCTTTTTTGTGTGGCATTTGCAGCGTTAGTGTATTGTGCCTATCGTATCAAACACAGACTAGATATATTTATGGATGTGTTTAAAGAAGAAGATAAAAATTTAAAAATTATCGAAGAGATTATCTCTGGAGAATTGACAGACTCAGATGAAATCAAGAGGCGATATTTACGAACGCAAAAGAACTCCTGACCAGATGTGAACAGCGGTTTGAATGTGGCTATCTCAAACTGATATTCTACAGTTTCTCCGGTAACTTCGAGAGTGTGAGCAAATACATACCATTCAACAAACTCGATGAAGACGAAGTAGAGAAATTCATCGCTGCCTGCGAGAATCGAAGAGAGCGGGCGAGGATACTGATGAACGAGATCGCTCCGGTGATCGGGTTTGATGTTATCGCGATGACGGTTGTTGCAACAATCATCCCCAAACCAAATGCAGGGAGTGGTTATGAATTGTTGAAGGGAATATTATCCACCCCACTTTATGGGTATCTACTGATAATCTTATTTATGGTCTTCATATTCCTCTTCGCCATGCTCGCACATTATCGCACTCAGGTACACGCATGGACGGCATTTGAAGAGGGGGCTATCCTGCAAAAGCCTCCAACAGAAGAGCAGGCATCATGAGCCACCAGCCCCGCGGGCGGGTTGATCCGCGGCGGCACGAGAACAGACCGCCCGCTCCGCTTCTTTTTTTTGCTTTCGCCAATCATAAGACCAGTAACTCAACCGAAACAGACGAGAAGCCATGTCCGCTCACGGTCAGCGGCTGGATCGCATCTAACACAGTATCTCTTTGGC
>JAYEGV010000106.1:8523-10658 GCA_034659235.1 Methanobacteriota archaeon | reverse complement strand
TCGATCTCCGGATTGGTCAGTCAACCCTTCAGGGAGCTATATTGGAACGATATGATGTGCCAAAAAGGAGCATCAAAGAGGGCGTTCATTTCATTGACCAACTCACAATACCCCAGCAAGAGCAAATTCGAAAGCATGTAGATGGTAATCTTCTGTCTGTGCCAGTCAAGGTGCATGTGAAAGCATATTTCGAATCAAAGGTTGGCTTAATATACGTTGAGAAAAGGCTTGAACATAGTGAGGTATTAGTTAGGTAGAGGATGAGTAATATTCACTTTATAGTCTTTCCGAAAAGATTTGTTACCCAAAACATATATAGCTAAAAATTCAACAAATCAATAAGGATTTGAGAAGGTGTGATTCAATGAAATCAAAAATTCTGCTAATTGGATTAATGGCATTGACACTAATATGCTGTGGTTGTGTCGAAGATGGAGCATCGGATGTGATTGATGAATATAACGAACATGTAGATACGATGAACGATGATTTAACGAGGTTAGGTGCGATAGCCGAAAGAGTGGGTGCAACATACAAAATGGCATGGGCAGATGAAGATCTTACCGCTGAAGAGGTTAATCAACTGACAGACATAAATAATGAATTTACTAATCAATTGGAGCTTGAAGAATCTCATCTGGAAAATTTTAAAGAATTTATAGTAAATAATGAACAGGAATTGAAGGATGCAGGTGTGGACCCGTATCAGGCCAAAAAGGGAATAGATGATACCAAAAAGAGAATGTATCAGGCCAAAAAGGGGATAGATGATATGAATGCAATGCTAGGAGTGTTTGATGAAATTAAGAAACATTTAAATACGCTGATGGACGATGCAACAAAGCTGGATGCAATAATGGATAAATGGAATACGGCATACAAAATGGCAGTGGTAGATGGGCATTTTACGGCTGAAGAGGTTAATCAACTGATAGGCATAGCTACCGAATATAGAGAAGAATGTGATGTTGTAAAACTTCACCTGGCAAGTTTCAAAGAATTTATAGTAAATAATGAACAGGAATTGAAGGATGCAGGTGTGGACACGTATCAGCTCAAAAAGCATATAGACAAGGGCAATTCAATAGCAGTACAAAACATGGAAAGAGTGATAATACCCGAACTTGAATATGCTATTAAGTATGTAGAAACATCAAAACAAGAAGAGGATATAGAGGCGGTAATAGACCTACTGAAACTATTCATACCCCTGATCTGATATGATCTAATATCACCGGCACGCTCATTGTGGAGAGCATGCTGGAGAAAAGCGATTTCGATTCGAGCGCGGTCATGTGTTTGCAAATTGCAACCCAGAATCCAATCAAGATGAAGGGGACGTTTCCGCTGCCAGAAGCCCAGCTCGACAGATTTCTTATGAAGATAGAGCGATCATACACGCAACAACCATAACCATCCATCATGTATCTCACACCCTCTGAAGAACTCATCCTGAACGGAGAGCATGGCTATACGATGCAGAAGGCAATGGAGATACTCGTCGCACTTGGCGATATCTACAATGCCGACCGCCTGATACCCATAAGAAGCACGCAGATCGCTGGAGTATCGTATAAAACCATTGGTGATGCAGGACTTGAGTGGCTATCAGATCTCCACGGCACGGTCAGCGTTCCTTCGATACTGAATCCCGCAGGAATCGACCGTGTGCGATGGAGAGAACTCGGTATATCAGAGGAGTTTGCCGTAAAGCAGGAACAAATCATCGGTGCTTATGAAAAACTTGGCATTCGCACATGGTGCACCTGCACTCCTTACGATATACAGGACGATCTTGCCAGGATCGGCGACCATCTTGCGTGGAGTGAGTCATCTGCGGTCTCTTATGCGAATTCTGTCATAGGAGCGCGGACAAACAGGGAAGGCGGTCCATCTGCGCTTGCTGCAGCATTGCTCGGGAGAACACCGAACTACGGATATCATCTAAATGAGAACCGTCTTCCATCCATTGCGATCAATGTTGAAGGAGAACTCTGCGGCACTGATTATGGTGCGCTCGGCTATATTGCCGGTGGCATCGTTGGCTCAAGGATCCCGATCTTTTCGCTTGAATCCATTCCATCAAACGATGAACGAAAAGCCCTCGGAGCAGCGATGGCTGCATCAGGTGCTGT
>JAYEGV010000106.1:0-8423 GCA_034659235.1 Methanobacteriota archaeon | reverse complement strand
CCCACCTCCAAATAACTCATTACGAGCTTCTTCTATTTGGCGGTAGGTCGCCTCATCCATCTGCGTGATCGATCATCGGTGCAAAAACTTAAAACACATTGCAATCATTTTATTATATAATGGGTTTGAGGATGATTCTCATATCAATCGCACTGATCCTGTGCTGTGCATTGGCGGCAGGCGATTGCTCTGTGGAGGATGTGTGGATATATCAGGGAATTCATGATATCAACCTGAGCGAGCGTGCTGTTATCGATGATTATACCATAAAATTGCGCAGCGTTGAGAACAACAGCGCAGCACTGATCCTGTATCAGAAAAACCGGTTCAAGGATATGTATATCATGTCTGAAAACGATACCGAAACATACTTCGATCGATTCCGGATAACGCTTCTTCGAATTGAAAACGAGTCTGTAACGGTTAAAACATACATGTACGGAAAGGAGAAACTGTGGGCGAAGGAAGACGCAGTCAGACTGAAGATCGGTGAGAATTTCTCCACAGGCGATTATCTGATCCGGGTTATCGATCTTGATAACAGTTCCGTAGATTTGAGCATCTATAAGAATGATATTCATCTCGCTTCTAACAGATTCGATGTCCATGATTCGTACATATATGATGAGAAATTGAAGCTATATGTCAGATATTTGGATGATGATCACTGCACAATTGAAGCATATCGCGCATTATCGCCTGATCTGAGCCTGAATATCAGCACGGATGACATCTATTCACCGGATCAGACCATACATTGCAGTGTGAGCATCCGAAATGACGGCGTTTTGATCAGAAATGCTCTTCTTGACATACAGGTAGATGAGCAGAGATTCGCGATGCATTATCCGGTAATCGATTCGGATGATATCTTTAACATAACCATCGATCCGCCTGTCCTGCCATACCAATCGAATCTCTCGATTGTTGCGAGCGTGAACGGTCATATCTGGAATGGGGATTGTTACTCTGTAAATCGCACCAGGGATGTAGTGATAACCCCGTACATCATGGTTGAGAAATCGGTGACGCCAGTTGAACTGAACGTATCCGAATCAGCGATTGTCACAATCACCGTTCGTAATCTCGGAATCGAGCGCACAGATATCAAATTAACAGACGCTATTTTAGAAGGCTTTGAGACCGACATCATAACCGAATGGACATTTCAGATAGCACCCAACCAATCACGCAATATCACATATTCGATGTCTTCGAAGGATGTCGGACGATTCGAGATTTCCGGGTGCACAGCAGAATATGATGGGTATGCCGCATCCTCGCTTCCATGCAGTGTCACGGTGCACGGACCAGCGATAACAGCAGCGAAGATGATGCTGGACACGCTCGATTGTCATACCAAGAAGGTAGTCATTCATATCGAGAACAGAGGTGATCGTGCCGCTGATATAGAGGTCATCGATCGGATTCCGGCAGGTGTCGTTGTGATCAGCGGCGATACAAACTGGCAGGCGCGAATTCTCCCGGATGAGGCGTACAACCATTCATACATCATCCAGTCTACAGGCATAAACTCGCTGCCCTCTGCATTGATCCGATTCGTGGATGATAATGGTAACTACGGAACTGTGGAATCAAACCCGGTTGCAATGGAAGAGAATGCCACTATAGAAGAGATCGCCACACCAGCCACCCCCGCACAAACACCGACGGCGATTGGTAGTGGCGAACTCATCGCACTGCTGGTATGCATCTTTATATTGTTTGGATGCATATTTTTTATACCGATTACGGGAGGATATCTGCTGTTGCGCAATCAGGAGGAGCAGACATGAATATGCTGATTCTATCTGCAGTATTATATCTAGTTTATATTGCGGTGGTATTCACACTCCTGATCAGATTATCATCGTTTATTGCAGCAATTGCCCTGCTCGGCATACCGCTGCTCATAATCCTGATTGTTCCTGAGCACTCCATCTCATTTCTGGCGTATCAGCATGCGATACTCGGACATGGATTGATACCGATCAACAACCTCCACATCATGCTCTTCATCTGGTCATCGCTACTTGCGATCATTCTGTATACCGAATTTATCGCATGGTATCTCGGGCGGGGTGGAGGAACTACCAGTGCATGAGAAATCGATATTCATCCGATCCCGTGCACATAAACCTCGCAGTACTCATCACCATGGCTCAGAAGCTTCCGGACCTCAAGTTCTGCCATGCCCCGGAAAGCGCAGTGCATAGCACCACGAAAGATTCCCCGGCAGACATGACACGCCTCAACATCATCTGCAAGCGGACATTTATACACCGTGTAATGTGCGGTACTGCCCATTGCATCCCACTTTGACTCACGCCCTGCTATCTTGTCGATCCGTACAAGCGCATCTCTGAATTTGTCAGCAGTCCATGCTTCACCATACTGTTTCTCATAATTATGTACGACCCGCCTGCCAACCCTTCTTCCAAATACCCGCATGTGCCGGTCGGAATCGATATTTTTTTCCTTTAAGAACGATGACAACTCACGCAGTGGCTCATCGAATACGTCTTTTACCCCCACGTACTCAAGCAGCTCCCTGATCTTTGTCTCGACCTCAGGTCTGTGTTTCAGTGTAATCACGTTGCTGGTCAGTTGATGATCATAGTTGAGTCCTGCAGACTCAAGCATGCAGAGGATGATGTTCTTCAGTTGTTCCACCGCGCGCATGTTCCGGTAGCCATGATGTATCGTTATATCCTCGCCATCAATGTCCATCCGGTTGACGATGCGCGAGGTCTCAGCAACGCGTTTCAGATCAAGCAGCACCTCCTGCAGCGGCACATCCTCTGATAACTTTTCGCAGAGGCATTCAGAGGTCATGATCGCTCTTGGTATCTTGCCGGTCAAGAGATCCTCATAGAACTTCCGGTGCAGCGCCACGATCTCGTAGTTTGCTGCACTGTACTCATGGATCAATGATCTCCAGAATTCGGGTTTTGCATTCAGTTCCTTAACAGTCGTCTGCATGGAGCCAATGTTCTTTAAAAGATCGTTATACGCCACATCCGAACTTGCTTTGCGTTCGAAGTCGATCGCAAGCATATCGAGGTGTGAGCGCATACTGGTGATACCGAGCGAAAAGGAGGTCAGATATGACCCGATGATCCCTGCAAGAAACATCCGCTTGTCATGCTCAACTCCCTTGATCTCAGCATGGATGGTTGACGGATTCTGATCATCATCAGGGTTTATGCTTAAGAGAGCATCCCAGTAAAGACCGGTGCAGAGATTTCGCATCGCTTCCTCAAATTCTGAGATGGTTGTGATGACAGATGGATCAAAAACATGATCCAAAACCTCTTTTTCAATGATACGATCCTTCGTCTGAGAGAGCATGTAATCGAAGATCGGCTTGGGAACGATAGCCTGATCCTCTCTGATCTCTCTTAGGGTTGCGATCAGGAACGTGGCATCCTTGACACTGCCATAATACTGAAGAGCGACATCGGTGAGATCGATGGCATCCCGTATCGCAGCACTGAGGTTGCCTTTGTGTTTCTCAAGAAGAGGCTCTAGCTTCTTCAGATGTTCATCCTCGAGTGCGATGTGTTTTCTCAGTACCATGTATAACCATAGATGTGGTTTGAAATATAAAAAGCCTTTTGGATAACACAGAAAACATGATGAGTAACACAATATGATTCGTGGTTGCAAAACCCACCAGCTCTACCTGTGTGTGCAAATATTTCACAATTCTCACACATATCTGGCACTCAGTATCAACAGGCTATCAATGTTGTGCGGTTTTTAGCACCCGTTGTTCTGAAAACGACACATTCTTTATTTTTAGTATCAATCGAGTATATACCAATGACATTACATACGATCAATCGAGAGGGCGCAGAAGCGCGCAAAGTTTGGTCGCGCAGATCCCCTCGATAAGAACGATAGAATAACAAAATGGAGGATAAGAGAAATGACAAGAAAATTCCAGCTACTGGTCGACAGTGCAGTCGATTCGGATGCTACAGCCAGGCACGCCATATCCATGGCTGAGCACCTGGATGCTGCTCTTGTGGCAACCGAGATACGAAACACGCGCTGGTTCGACTCTTACAGGAAAACCGAAGCAGCAAGACATCTGTTTCAGGATAAACTTGCAAGAATTAGCGACATGGCAGCGGATCATGGTGTCGAGATAAGCGATGTGAGACAGAAGGCGGTTAGCGATCAGCCCAAGGACATCTTGAAGATGGCGCGTGAGATCGATCCGAATATGCTGATATCAGGCGCGCGTGGCGGTATCACGACAGGACAGGGGCTCAGCGATCGTGCAGCAGGTCTCCTCAATCTCTCAAAGTACAACGTGTTACTCGTAAAAGACCTGGATCATGACACCGGCGATTACAAGAAGATCATTGTCTCGGCAGAGAGCCCGATAAATATCGCAGATTGTGCTGCAAAGATTGCTGATGGATACGATGCGGAACTGACTGCGGTTCAGGTGGTGGACCTCGAAGAAGGTCTTGTTAAGGAGCGGGTCGTTTACCTGCCAGAGGCTGCTCTGTCATCTTCAGCAGGAAGAGCGCGCAGAAGGCTTGGTGAGACCGTAAAGACCTCAGATACGTTGCTTTCCAAGATGAAGGAGAACCGGATGGCAAGAGGGCAGGCACTTGCAGATGCGGTTGCTGATGTTGCACGCGGCAGAGGAATAGCAGCAAGGTCAGAAGTGCTGGTGGGTAAAACCGGTGATGAGATAGCAAGACTTACCAGAAAACAGCGTTTTGACCTTTTTGTTATGGGGTCAAAGAGCGAGAGCGTCCTCAAAAGGTTTATGCACAAAACCGCACCGGAAGCAATTGCCAGAAAGGTTCACAGTTCTGTTCTTGCTGTTAAAAAAGTGGCGTGAGCAAGGAAGTGGGGATCATGAACGATTCCCTGTTTCCCTGCTCTATTTATTCTATTTATTGCTGTTATTAGGGATTATCCTATCTTTCCTTCTATGTCAACGATGTATACCTCAAGCAGGTCATCAAGCACTGCACCACTGAGTCCGATATTGTCTGCTGCTTCCGCAAGTTCATTGTAATTGACGTCTTCTCGCTTACAGAACCTGACTGTATAGACATTCGAGAATGCGAGAGGCATGCAAAGCGTGTTCTGAATCCATTTCACAAGGATTCTTGACTGTGTGCCCTTACTCACCTCAGAAAACGAGACGTGCGAGTCGAACTCATTGACGATCTCCTCGCCGTACTTGCGGAGAAATTTCTGTATCTTGCCGTCATAGTTCTCAGAAATAGCCTGTGCTACCTTGCAGATTGCAGAAAGCGACTTTCTGATATCATCCTCACTGACGCTATTTGATCTTAGAATGTCTGTTATGGTCCGTATACGCAAATTATCAGGATTCGCCATGCCATCATCCATTATCGGGATTCTCGCCAGATCATCGACATCCAGCAGGTTCAGATCTGCAATATCGTTTGCCAGCTTGCGCGCATCCCTGTAGGTATGCCCTGTAAGTTCTGCAAATATGCAGTAGACCAGTTCGGTCCAGCGGGAGCTTTCATCCTCCCACCGGTAGTCGCTCGGGAGGAGATGCCGGTACTCGGCATAGATCTCCTTGATTCGTTCCTCCAATGCGGCAACCTTCTCAGGTCTCGTATCCTTCGCTGATACCTTTTTCATTCGTGCCATCAACAATACCTCCATGTATAATTGTATACTGAATTATGGCGTTCCTTCGTCCGGGTTGGTTTACGGTTATATAACTGGTGTGTGGGCGTGCTCACGGATTCCATAAGCCTCGGACGGGACAGGAATGCTAACCTCCTCGTTGAAGTTCAGGTTTATTAAACCTTGGGGTACTCCTGTTTGGTGATGATGTGTCCTGAAAGTCGAGTATTGCCCACTTGGTGCGTCAGAGTGGGCGTCCTACCCATCATCGTGTCGACACCGGGACACTGGGAAGATACTTAGTGCTAACAGAATATATATCGATGTGCATAGAAGGTATCAATCGAGAAACAGGCATCTCTCGATAAAGAATCAGTAAGGAGATAATTAACATGAATACGAAAAATTTTGTAACAACATGCATCATCATGCTTGCTTTCTGGATACTGCTCTCGGCGCACTTCGATGCATTCCATCTCGGAGCAGGTGTCGTGTGTTCGAGCATAGTGGCTTATGCGTCCCACGATCTACTATTTAAAGACGTGAAAAATCACCGGTTGACAAAGACTCTGCGGTTCATCACGTATCTTCCGTGGCTCATCTACCAGATCGTCATTGCAAACATCGATGTCGCAAAACGGGCACTATCGCCGAGTATGCCGATAGATCCGCGGGTTGTAACATTCAGGACAATTCTTAAGAGTGAGGTTGCGCGTACCGCGCTTGCAAACTCGATAACGCTCACGCCGGGTACCGTCACAATCGATATCGTGGACGATGTCTTCTATGTGCATGCGATAGCAAAGGAACCCGCAGATGATCTTCTGGAGGGGACGATGGAACGCAAGGTTGCTCACGTCTTTATGGAGGATGAACCATGATGATGCAGGATGTTTTTCTTGCTGCGGCGGTCGCAATCGTTATCGCTAGTTTCGTATCGCTCTACCGCGGCATCGAGGGACCTGGAATATTCAACCGGATCATCGCGGTGAATGTGATCGGCACAAAAACGATCGTGCTTCTGGTCTTGATCGGTTTCATCTACGAACGACCGGATTTTTTTGATATCGCGCTTGTCTATGCGATTCTTAACTTTATTATGACGATAGCAGCGACGAGGTACTGAAAAGGAGGAAAAATGATGCTTGACACAATAACAAACTTGATCACAATCATACTCCTCGCGGTTGGCGCATTCTTCATGGTGGCTGGAACGATCGGGTTCGTGCGGTTTCCTGATTTCTACTCCCGGATGCATGCAACCGGTAAGTGCGACACGCTCGGTGAAGGGCTGATGCTCATAGCACTGATCATCTACGAGGGCGCAACGTTTGTCAGCGTGAAGATACTGTTCCTGATCGTGTTCATCCTGCTTGCGAATCCGACCTCGACTCATGCGATTGCAAAGGCGGCGTATGATGTCGGACTCGAACCATGGAGGAAACCTGATGAAACGGTTGCGTGGTTGCATGATGATGACACGACCCGTGAAGGAGGTGAAACCAAATGATCTGGGTCCTTGATATCACGATGCTGCTCTTTTTAGTGGTCTGTGCAACCGCCGCAATCACGATAAAAGACCTTCTTTCAGCGGTCATCATCCTCTCCGCATACAGCCTCATAATGGCGATCGTCTGGGTCGAGATGCACTCGGTCGATGTCGGGTTCACAGAAGCTGCGGTCGGCGCGGGAATAACAACCGTCTTATTCATCGCAACGCTTGCAAGAACCGAAGGGAGGAGTGAGGATTGAAGACACTTGCACTCTTCGTGGTGATTCTTGCTGGTGCAATGCTCATCTATGCAGGACACGACCTGCCTGTGTTCGGAGATCCAAACTCGCCGGCATACCAGCACAGGATGACACAGCACTTCATCGAAGAGTCATACACCGAATCAGGCGTCACAAACATGGTAACAGCACTGCTTGCAAATTATCGGGGCTACGATACGCTCGGAGAGACCGCAGTGATCTTCACCGCGGGAATGGCTGTAATCCTGCTCCTCAGGAGGCGTGAAAGATGAGCCGGATTCAGGAGAGCGTGATTATCAGAACGGTTGTGCGGATCATGGTCCCGTTCATCGAACTCTTCGCGCTCTATGTGATCATGCACGGCGCAAGTGGACCCGGCGGCGGTTTTCAGGGCGGTGTGATCTTCGGAGCAGCAATCATCCTCTACGCGATGATCTACGGGACCTTCGAAGGTAAAAAGAAGATGTCTGATGCTCTCGATAAGATTCTTGCAAGCACGGGACTAAGCATCTATGCAGCGACAGGACTCCTCTGCATCATCTTCGGAGGCATGTTCCTGCAGTACGGCGCAGTCCCGCTCATCCCGGACGATCCTGCCGAGGTCTCCAAATATCTGATCGATCTGGTGGAGATCGGGATTGGGATCACGGTACTGGCTGTGATGATCTCACTCTTCTTTGATGTATCACCACCCGAAATAGAACCAGAGGAGGGAGAAGAATGAGCGGAGTCATCGATGTCGTCTATGCCGAGTACAATTACTGGATCTACGTGGTGCTGATGATGATCGGGTTCTATGCGATGATCGCAAAGAAGAATCTCATAAAGAAGATCATCGGCGCAAACATCTTCCAGACCGCAATCTTCCTATTCTATATCTCGCTTGCAGATATCAAGGGCGGCACAGCCCCGATCCTTGTTGGCGGACACGGCGGAGAACATGCGGAACACGCGGCTGATGTGATCTACACAAACCCGGTTCCGCACTGTCTGATACTGACCGCGATTGTGGTTGCGGTCAGCACCACCGCGGTTGC
>JAYEGV010000105.1:0-2022 GCA_034659235.1 Methanobacteriota archaeon | reverse complement strand
CATGAAGCGCAGCCAGTACAGTCCTATTCGGTACTGGCGCCGGTCTCAAGCGGAAACACGCTCTTTGTCTACCTCGATTCCCAGGATGAACTCACACCTGGAACGGTCGGGGATATCACGATAGGAGTCGCAAATCGCGGGCTTGCAGAGGTAAAGCACATCATTATCACGATAGTGGAGGATGATCAGTTCAAAGTGATCGGCTCCAACACCGGATATATCGGAGATATCGAGAGCGATGACTATGATACTGTGGATTTCACGATCCTCCCGCAGTCGGGCTGCTGCAATGTGACCGTCGAGGTGGATTATGCGGATGATTACGGCAACCAGTACAGCATGACCACTGATGTACCGATCAAGGTGTACAGTTCGGAGGAGATGAAAGCGATTGCGCCGAAGGGCGGCGGGTATACCGGGATATTCATCGGAGCATTAATTCTGCTGCTTGCTTTCGTCTTCAGAAAACGCATTAAAAGGATCATATCCAGATGAAACTCTCGGATTACTTCCGGTTCTGTGCGAAAGGTATAGTGCAGCGTAAAACCCGCAGTTACTTAACGATCATCGGTATCGTGATCGGAATCATGGCTATCGTGGGCTTGATCTCGATCGGGGTCGGGATGCAGGTGTACATGAAGGAGCAGGTCGGCAAGATGGGTGTGAATAAGATCATCATGATACCGGTGCCGCCGGGTACATCGCTTATATCTGCCGGACCAACACATTTCACGGATCGGGATGCGAAGATCGTTGATAAAGTGCGGGGCGTCGATGTGAACTGCTATATGATCTACCGGACTTCAATTATAACTTATAAGAACATCGATGCCGCAGCATCGGTCACAGGTATGGTTCCATCGCTTGCAGAGGATACTTTTATCGGTGCTCAGGGATATGAAGTTGAATCAGGGAGGTTTCTGGAGGATAGAGACACACATAAGATCGTAATTGGTTACTGGGTTGCACATAAGATATTCAAGGTTGGAGATAAATACAAAGAGGTCAAGGTCGGTGGCAGGATCGAGATCAGGGATCAGGGTTTCAGGGTCGTTGGAATCATGGGAGAGATCGGAAACCGTGACGATGACTCGGCTATTTATATGAGTCTTGATGATGCAGAGCGTCTTTTTGATGTGAGTGATGAATATGATGTCTTTTTCGTGAAGATAAAGGAAGGTGCTGATGTGGATGATGTTGCTGAGCGTATCAGGGATCGTCTCGAGGATGAACATGACGAGGAGGATTTCACTGTCATGACAGCAGCACAGATGACTGAGCTGGTCGGTTCGATTCTTTCTGCTGTTTCTGCGGTATTGATCGGGATCGGCGCGATCTCACTGCTTGTTGGTGGAGTCGGTATCATGAATACGATGTACACGTCGGTTGTGGAGCGTACAAGAGAGATCGGGATATACAAAGCACTCGGAGCAGAGAACAACACGATATTGACGCTTTTTCTGGTTGAATCCGGTTTGATCGGGATCTTTGGTGGCGTGATCGGAATTATACTTGGTTTTGGACTGGCGAAGGTGGTGGAGATGATTGGAAAGGAGATGGGGGTAGGTCTCTTGCACGCATGGATCTCATGGGAACTTACGATCTTTGCGCTTCTGTTCTCGTTCTCCATCGGGGTTCTTGCCGGATTTCTGCCTGCCCGGTCTGCTGCGAGGATGAATCCGGTGGATGCGCTCAGGCATGAGTGAATGTTCAGTCCCAGAATCTCTTCGTCCTCACGTAATTCCGCTCCGCCTCAAATATATCAGCATAAAACTCATCCTCGCTCACCCGGAGTTTGCGTATGATGCGCGATGCAGTATCAGGACCGACCCCGCGAGATGCGAGCGCGATGACAGCGGTCTTTCCATGCGAGAGCACGAGATTTGCGTTCTTGTAGACTCGCTTTGCCCTATTTCTCTCCTCATCACGCCTCTTCCGAACGATCTCAATCTCTTCATCCTCCCACGGCTTCAGCGCAGCGATCATCCGTGATCCGCACAACGGGCACTCCGGAATCTCTGG
>JAYEGV010000104.1:0-2028 GCA_034659235.1 Methanobacteriota archaeon | reverse complement strand
ATGCAGATAATTTTAAAAGTCGAATTGAAGTATGCTTCTTTGTGGGAGAAGTTTAAAAAATGTAGGAAATTTTCTAAAACGTGAGTTGTTACCTTCAAACATCACACTACCCCTCATCCTCTGGTTCAAGTGTACCTCTCCAAGCTCTACAAGTTTATCGTCGCCATGGTAGGAGGGTTCAGGAGCATACCTGACACCCCCGGAATCGGTCATGTCGAACTTGCTCGATCCTGCATATACTTCCTCGCCCTCGATCTTCTTTATTACTACATTTGCAATAACAAAGACCTTCCCCGGGCTTGCCTCTTCTGTCGTTGTCTGTTTCAGAGTATCTGAATAATAGTCGTAATGGTCTGTTTTCGTGGCAAATAGGACCTTAACCGATATCTTCGATGTCTTTGCTTCCCATCCCAACTTGAGATTCAAATCAGCTACGATTTCATCTTCCACCACCGATTCAGGTTCGGTTACGGATTCCTCTCCCGGTGTCGACTCTGGTACTGGGGTGGATTCTTCGACATCCACATGTCCTTCATTGTCCACACAGCCGGCAAAAAACACGGCTAATGCGATTGCGAAAATGCCTATTAAGCCTGTTATGGTACCTATTTTCATATTTTTTTCCTCCTTCATCTTGAAAGCCAGTGAAACACTGTATTTACGTACATCCTATCGTATGCACGGACAACTTCGTCTGTGACCGGGTCAACGGCGATACCGCCTCTTATGATGTGGTCAGTTGCAGCCATGCTACTTAAAATTAATCGATGATGTACGGATCGTATTCGCTGCTGTCGGGACGAATGCCAGCACAGATCTGCACGATGTTGAAACGTTCTCTGAAAGTGATACAGATAGGTAAGGATACTATCTGTAGCACATGGACAATACCAGCGCACAGGAACTCACGCTGCGCGTGGTAGAGGAGTATCAAAGGGATACTTGTCTGGGCTTCGAAAGCGTTCTATGTCGAGACCGGTCCGCTTGTAGATGCATTGATGGAACTGCCCTGAGGGTGCAATCAAACTCGACAAGGCACTTGCTGTGATCGATCAGGAGAAATGCACCCGGTGCGGAACATGTGTTGATGTGTGTCCGAAGAACGCGATCGTGAAGTTGTGATTAGTTTCATTCGGAGACACTGAAATCACCGTAACATACAAATAGCAACCGCTCAATTACCATGACATGGTCGCGCCTGCCATGAAAAGAGCAGCCGTTATAATATTTGCACTGGTGATTATAGCGGTTGCGGTCACTATATTTGTCAATCATAGATCAGAGGGGAGTATCGACTCCTTTCATTTTCATGGAAATATCAGCATCAACAACACCCCTGCACCAGCACACACTACCATTCTCGCAAGGATCGATGAGAGGATATGCGGCGCCACAGAGATCACGGCACCGGGACGATATGACCTTGATATCTTTGCACATCCGGACGCAAATGAGTATATATCATTCTGGATTAAAATGCCCTCGATGGAATACGCTGTGCAGGCAAATCAGAAGCGAACGCTGCCGCAGACTCGCGAATGCTTGTTTGATCTAACATTCCGCATCAAGGATTGTGATTCTGATCGCACGGTTCTGCACACTGGAATCTCCAGAGATGCAGATCCTGCAGTTTCAGCCACTCCGTGCGCCAATGCTACCACCACGCCACAGCGTATGCACGAGTACGATCCGCTGTTATGGGACATCGTGATAAACGAGATCATGTGGGATGAGGCAGAGTACATCGAACTCTACAATACGCTCGATCGCACCATCTGTATCGGAAACTGGACGATCACGAGAGGCACGGGTGCAGTTGATGACACGATCGGGATAACCATCAATCCGGGTGCAATCATACCCGCGCGTGGCTACTTTCTGATCGCAGATAAGGACGCCACAACCTGCAAACCGGATCAGATCTCGAATATGACGCTGAAGAATGGCGGGGAGGTGCTGCAACTCTTCAATGGATTTCCGCCGATCTCAAAGAGGATCGATGTTGTGAATCGCAATGGAAACTGGTTT
>JAYEGV010000103.1:31890-39550 GCA_034659235.1 Methanobacteriota archaeon | reverse complement strand
AAAAAACTTGAAGTGTCACCCAACGGAAAGGCTAAAAACAGATCAACTTCTCAAAGGTGAGTTGTTACACATCGAGTTGTAAGCGGTGGCGCCGCCGATATTTTTTCACTTCCACCATACATACCCATCAAATAAGAAAATCTGCAATCCGCTCTGTAATTACCCTTCCGCAGTATACGCAGTGCAGTTCAACCGCATCGTTGCGATGTATTACAAACCTTGGTCTGACCGGCTCATCAGTGTTCGTAATACAGTTCGGATTCATGCATCTGACCACGCCCTCGATCTGCGATGGAAGGATTACCCTGTGCTTTTCCACGACCTCATAATCACGTATGATGTTAATGATCGCATCAGGTGAGATCAATGCGATCTTATCCACTTCTTCTGGCTTCAATTCCCGATCTTCGATCTTAACAATATCCTTTTTCCGGTCAGAGACATTCATGACCACGCTCACCACTTCATTCGACCGATCCGTGATGCCCAAGATGCGAAGTACGTTCAGTGCCTGCCCCGCAGCGATGTGATCGATCACCGTGCCATGCTTGATCCTTCGAACCCGTAATTCCTTATCCTCCTGTTTCATTCCATCACCATCGAGAGAATCGCCATGCGTACAGGTACTCCATAGAACGACTGTCTGAAGTATACCGCATGTTTGCTCGCATCAACCTCGCAATCGATCTCATTCACTCTCGGAAGCGGATGCATGATGATCAAATCATCTTTCACACTTTTTAAGGTTTCATTTGTTATCCTATAACTTCCGGCAACCATCTGATATTCGCTTGGATCCGGAAATCGCTCCTTCTGAATTCTTGTGAGATACAATACATCCACCACATCGATAATATCATCGATATCGGTTGTTTCTGTAATTTCGGTACCGCTATTGATCAGATCGTCCTTTATCGAATCCGGTATCTTCAATTGATCTGGCGAAACAAGATATATCCGGGCATTATACAGGGAAAGTGCATGCGCAAGCGAATGGACAGTTCTCCCATACTTCAGATCGCCAACAAGCGCGATTTTCACTTTATTCAGATGGGATTCCTTTCTTATCGTATACAAATCCAGAAGCGTCTGTGTTGGATGCTGTCCTGCACCATCGCCCGCATTGATGACAGGAACCGATGAGAATTCAGATGCCATCCGTGCCGCACCCTCTCTTGGATGGCGGAGCACGATCGCATCCGCATACCCACTGATAACAGAGATGGTATCTGCAAGATTCTCTCCCTTTGCAATCGATGAGGATTCGATCGAACCAAAATCGATGACATCCCCTCCAAGACGTTTCATTGCTGCATCGAATGATAATCGGGTTCTGGTGCTCGGTTCATAGAAGAGCGTCGCAAGTATTCTGCCTGATAGGATGTCTGACGATCCGCCGTGCGCGATCGGTTCGAGCTCTGCGGCACGGTCAAGGATCCGGTCAATCTCATCGCGTGGAAAATCCTTTATGCTGATTACGTGCTGTATCATGCTACCTTGCCGCCCCGATTTTGCATACACTATGGTATCAAATTTGCGTTCATGCGTTAAAAAGCAGTCTGTCGATTGCCTCCGGATACGATCCGAGTACTTTAATCATCGCAACCATTCCCTTGATCGACTGCATGGCATCATGAACCCTATCCTCATGAATATGCCCATCCAGATCGATATAGAACAGATAATCCCCGAGTGCCTTCTTGGTTGGGCGTGACTCGATCTTCGTGAGATTGATACCCCGCGATGCAAACTCACCAAGCAGTTCATAGAGTACGCCTGGACGATCCTTGTGCAGATCCACGATGACCGATGTCTTATCATTTCCGGTTGGCGCTGGCGTATCGGTTCCGAGTACGATAAATCTGGTATGGTTCTCATCGATCTCCTGTATGTCCTCAAAGAGTATCTCGAGCCCGTATTTCAGCGCTGTTTCTTCAGATGCGATCGCCGCAACCCCCTCATGAGTTGATGCAAGCCTTGCAGCCTGTGCGGTGCTCGCTGTTACCTGGATATCCGCACCATCGAAGTGATCATGCAAAAAGCGCCTGCACTGAGCAATCGCCTGCGGATGAGACATGATCGTCCGGATGGTTTTGCTCTTTGCAAGCAGGCAGTGCCGTATCGGCAGATTGATCTCACCAATGATTGTTACAGGATATTTCAGCAGTGCATCGAGCGTAGATCCAACCGAACCTTCAAGAGAATTCTCTACCGGTATAACTCCAAAATCAATGCTTTTTCCGACAGAAGATACGATCTCAGCGATATCGTCGAAATATCTGAATTTCGATGGTCGGTCGATCCATTTCTTTGCTGCCTGTTCGCTGAACGTTCCTTCGGGTCCAAGTACTCCGATCACTGTTTTGGGGTTTATCGCATCGCCGATCATGACAGAGAAGAGATCGGATTTAACATCAGGAGGTTCTTCGGTCGTGCCAATCACAATCCGCTCATCCGGATAGCCCAACCGTTCGCACACTGCAACAGGAATCGAAAATCCATGATCCAGCAGGAATTTCGAGACCTCATGCAGATCGAACCGTGCATCAGGAAGAACGAAGACTGTTTTTTCGAGTTTCAGTTCGCGAAGAATCATCTCTCTGGCATGAACGATATCACGTGCATGCGCTGTAATCGCTGCAATCTCTGTCTGTTCGATTTTAAGTCTCGAACATGCGATCTGCAGCGAGGATATACCTGGTATGATAATATCACCCGGTTTCGCAAACCGTCCGAGACCTGAGAGCATGGGATCGCCTGTTGAGAGTACCACAGCATCATCAGGCAGTTCTGATATCATTCTGTAATCATCGATTTCGCGGCATTCGCTCTTGATATGATCGTTCACCAGTTCGATCGCACGTTTCGATCCATAGACAACAGATGCGTTCTCGATCGCATCCCTTGCTTCCTGTGTCAACAGATTTCTGCCTGCTCCAACGCCTACGACCTTCATTGTAAATGCTTTTGGTGGGATGATATTAAAACAATATTGATGAAAGAGACGGCAGACATTCGCATCGCAGCAGAGATCATCCGAAGAGGCGGCGTCGTGATCTATCCGACCGAGACCGTATATGGCATAGGCGCAGATGCATTATCCGAGCCTGCGGTGCGGAGGGCATTTGCAATCAAGAAGAGATCTCTCGCCATGTCGCTTGCAGTGTCCAGTTATAAGATGATCGAGGATGTTGCGATCTGCGATATGGCGATGATCCGAAAACTCCTTCCGGGTCCGGTCACGGTGATTCTTAAGAAAAAGCCGGTTGTTCCGGATATTCTCACTGCCGGCTCTGATAAAGTCGGGATACGGTATCCTGATCATGAGATTTCGCTCAGGCTAATCGATCTGGCAGGAACACCGATCACATCCACCAGTGCCAATCGAAGTGGAGAGCCGCCAGCGCGTGAGGTGTGCGAGATCAGTCGCGCTGTGCTCCATGACGTGGATTATGTCATCGATGGTGGAAGATGCAGGTATGGGGTTGCTTCAACCGTTATCGATCTTGTGGAGATGCGGGTTCTCCGGAAGGGCGCAGGGTATCAGGCGTGGATGGACGTTTCGACTGATTTTTACTGATCGTGGTTGAAAACAGAATGTCTATAAGTAGGATGAATTCGATTATCACATAATCATACATGGCAGCAAAAACGATATCAGAGATAAACGAGAAGATCAAGGATGGCTGCGTCTCTGTCCTTACAGCAGAGGAGATGACCGATTATATACGGGAACACGGCGCAGAGCAGGCGGTGCGGGAAGTCGATGTGGTCACCACAGGCACATTCGGGGCGATGTGCTCATCAGGCGTTTTCTTAAATTTCGGACACCCTGACCCGCCGATTCGGATGCAGCGCGTGTATCTGAACGATGTTGAGGCGTACGCAAGCCTTGCAGCCGTGGATGCGTATCTCGGTGCAACACAGGTATCCGGGTCAGATGCAACTTATGGGGGCGGGCATGTGATCGAGGATCTGATCGCGGGAAGAGAGATCGATCTACATGCGGAATCGACAGGAACAGACTGCTATCCACGAAGGATGCTTGATACCAGAGTAACCATCGATGATCTGAATCAGGCAGTGATGCTGAACCCGAGAAACGCATATCAGCGGTACGCTGCCGCAACAAACTCATCAAGACGCGTCTTTTACACATACATGGGAACGCTCCTGCCGGAATTTGGCAATGTCACGTATTCAGGATCCGGCGTCCTCTCACCGATCTCAAATGACCCTTATTTCAGGACGATTGGCATCGGCACAAGAATATTTCTCGGAGGGGGGCAGGGCTATGTGATCGGAAACGGAACCCAGCATGATCCTGATAATGGTTTCGGAACGCTGATGACATGCGGCAATCTAAAGGATATGGATACGAGATACGTGCGCGGCGCCCTTTTCCACAAATACGGCATCAGCATGTATGTTGGAATCGGCGTTCCGATACCGATCTTAAACGAGGATATCGCTATCGCAGCAGGAATCAGCGATGCCGAACTCACGACAGAGATTCTGGACTATGGCGTTCCCAGGCGGAGCCATCCTGTGGTGAGGGAGGTTACGTATGAGGAACTCAGGTCAGGGGTCGTTGATCTTGATGGAAAGGAGGTGCGGACTTCCCCGCTTTCGAGTTTCTATCTCGCACGAGCGATAGCAGATGAACTGAAACAATGGATAATGGATGGTGAGTTCTTTATCAGCACTCCTGCCGGAAGGCTGCCGGTACGCGGCACAACAAAGCCGATGCGGGAGGTTCGTGAGCAACTGCTTGTGCAGGACGCAATGTCAGAATGTGTGCGCACCATCCACAGTCACGCAGGTATCAAACAGGCTGCCGAACTAATCATCAAGGGCAAGTTCAACCATCTGCCTGTTCTCTCGGAGGATGGCACCTTAATCGGGATCGTTACCTCATGGGATATCTCAAAAGCAGTGGCGCGCGGCGATGGCGGCACGGTTAAGAACGTCATGACAAAAAACGTTATCACAAGCACTCCTGATGAGTTTATCGAGATTGCGGCACGGAAGATGGAGAAACATAAGATTTCAGCACTTCCTGTGATCGATTCTAGTCGGAAGGTCATCGGGATGGTCACAAACGGGGATCTGAACAAGCTGCTGGTGCGGAGATGATGGCGGTGATCGTATGAAGATGGTGATCCACATTTCAGCAGCGGTTCATGACCCGGTGATCGCGAGGGTGATACTCGACACCGGCGTTGCAATCAACGTCGATCGCGCGAACATCGATGCAACGAGCGGCGAGATCGTGCTTGAGGTGCCTGCAGATGCCTGCGCCAGAGTTGCGCAAGCATTCGAGCGGGAGGGTGCATCAGTTTCAGTGCTCGAGCATCCGATCGTCAGGGACGAGGACGAATGCGTGCACTGTGGTGCGTGCATCAGTATCTGTCCTGCTCAGGTGTTCACATTCAATTCTGACTGGAGTGTCGCGATGGACGAGTCGAAGTGCATCCAGTGCGGGACATGCGTGACAGCATGCCCACGCGGTGCGCTCCAGATCGTATCCGAGTGAGATTGCATATGATTGAGAAGAAAATCCAATGGAACCAACATCATTCAAAGAAGTGACATATCCCCTCTGGAAGAACTGTAGAGGGAGTGGTTAGGGGGAGCTAAACACATACATTGTTTTTAACTGTCATCTTTATAGTTTCTTCCAACTCACTTACGGATTCGTCCGTTTCAACACCCTGACCCCGCTTGGCGTCCCGACATGCACCTCATCCACGTTCAGAAATATTCCATGCTCAACCGCACCGACAACTGCGTTGATCTCACTGTTCAATCGCTCCGGATCGTCGATCACGCCAAAATCGGCATCGATTATGAAGTTTCCATTGTCGGTTATAACAGGACCAACCTTACGCGCCGCCATGCGGAGGTTCGGTATCCCTCCGAGTGCACACACCTGTCTTTCAACAAGTGTTATCGAGTATGGCAGAACCTCGATTGGGACGGCATGATCCAGTCTGGAAACGATCTTTCCGGAATCAACCATCAGCACCACCCTGGATGCGGCGGATGCGATCACCTTCTCTTTCGTATGCGCCGCGCCCCCGCCTTTGATCGCCACGAGATTCTGATCGATCTGATCGGCACCATCGAGCGTTATATCGATCTCCGAATGCTCCGAGAGCGTTGTGATCGGTATGTTATGCTCTATTGCGAGCATCTCTGACTGGTATGATGTTGGTATGCCCATGATATCCAGCCCATCAGATACCAGTCTTCCGAGTTCGGATATGGCATAAGCTGCGGTCGAACCCGTGCCTATGCCCACAATCATCCCATCATTCACCAGCGTTACAGCCGATATGGCAGACGCCTTCTTTTCATGGTCAGGGGTGCTTTGATCATTCATATATTATTCTCCAGTTGAAATCATGGGGTATGTTTTTGATGATCACCGACAATGTTTCAATTGTTCACTCCGCATCAAATACATCTTTTACCTTTTCAAAGAATCCTTTGCGCTTTTTATCACTCTTGATATTGGTTTTATCCTCTATCTTCTGTAGTTCGGTTAAGAGTTCCCGTTCCCTGGCAGAAAGACGTGTGGGCACAGCAATCGTAACCTCCACAAGTTGATCTCCTTTTCCCAATCCATGCAACCTTGGCATACCCTTGCCGCGCAGTCGAAGGATTGAATCAGACTGGGTGCCGGCTGGAATCTTCATCCGCACATTTCCATGTAGTGTTGGCACCACCACCTCGTCGCCGAGTGCAGCCTGCGTAAAACGGATCGGCAGTTCATACAGGATCGTATCTCCATCGCGCTTGAACAGCGGATGCGGGTCTACGTGCACGATGACGTACAAATCGCCAGATGGACCGCCCCTAACTCCGTGTTCTCCCTCGCCGGAAACGCGCAATCTTGATCCTGATTCGATGCCAGCAGGAATGGAGATGGATATCGTTCTGGTACGGCGTACCCTACCACTGCCATGGCAGGAACTGCATGGGGATTCAATGATTTTACCTTTACCACCGCAGTGTGTGCATGGGCTGGATGTGATGAACTGACCGAATGGCGTGCGTCTTGCCTGGCTGATCTGCCCGGTGCCTCGACAGTGCGGGCATGTTTTCGGGGAAGTGCCTGGTTTTGCACCACTTCCACCACATACATCACATGTTTCGGTACGCATTATCTTTATCTTCATCTCTGTGCCGGATACAGCATCCTCAAGCGGTATACGTAGATCATATCTGAGATCGGAACCCCGTTGTGCGGTCCGCTCTGCAGCGCCGCGTCCGCCACCAAAGAATGTACCAAAAATATCCCCAAATCCACCCCCGCCTCCACCAAAGCCAAACTCCCTGAAGATGTCATCGAATGGAATATCCCTGAAGATATCCTCCCGTGTGTACTGCCTATCGATGCCAGCATGTCCGAACCGATCGTACTGTGCCCTTTTTTCAGAGTCCGATAAGACGCCATAAGCCTCTGATATCTCCTTGAACTTCTCTTCTGCTGAAGGAGACGGATTTCTGTCAGGATGATACTTCATCGCCAGTTTTCGATACGCCTTCTTGATCTCCTTGGGATCGGCGTCCTTTCGAACTCCAAGAATCTCATAATAGTCTTTTTTCTGGGGCATGTGATCTGTTACCTTTGTCTTGGAATTGTAACGGATAT
>JAYEGV010000103.1:0-31790 GCA_034659235.1 Methanobacteriota archaeon | reverse complement strand
GCCAGTTTTCGATACGCCTTCTTGATCTCCTTGGGATCGGCGTCCTTTCGAACTCCAAGAATCTCATAATAGTCTTTTTTCTGGGGCATGTGATCTGTTACCTTTGTCTTGGAATTGTAACGGATATTTTTGATACTGCTTCAACGTATACGATATGTCCGCACGTTAAATTAACTGTTGTATCAGGTGGGTTGGCTGCAAATCAGTACCTCCGAATACCTCTCGAAGATGATTTCACACCGCCACGAGTATTTTGGGATTGTGTAAGCAGAGTGAGATATTTTATAGTTGGGCATCCTCATGTTCATACACGAACTGAAAAGAGAAGAGACAATCACGATAATATGAAATGTGCTCTCTGTGACAACAAGGAATGCTATCAGGGCAAAAATTGCACAACAGTTGCAACCGATATCGACTACGAGCCAGCAGTAGAAGTGATGCGGATCGCTTCTCGGATCGAGTCAGAGTATATGAAACACACGCGCCTCAAAGAACTGATCCTCTTCTGCAAGAATATGAGATTCAGGAAGCTCGGGATTGCATTCTGCATCGGACTTTCGGCAGAGGCGAGAATCGTACACGAGATCCTGTCGCGTGATTTTGAGGTACATTCGGTCTGCTGCAAGGTCGGCGGGATTGACAAGGACGATCTCGGGCTTGTGAAGATTCGAGACGCCAGAGCGCATGAAACGATGTGCAATCCACTCGGACAGGCGAGGGTCCTGAATAAGGAGCGTACCGATTTGAATATCATTCTCGGACTCTGTATCGGGCATGACATACTATTTACAAAATATTCGGATGCGCCTGTGACCACGCTTGCGGTAAAGGATCGTGTACTTGCGCACAATCCACTGGGTGCGGTGTATTCGGGGTATTATCGGAAGAATGTATTCGGGGTGGAGTAACAGGCAGGAACAAGGGATTTAATAATGCGCCGCACAATATCCATAAACATAATACAAACGAGGAAACACAATGCTGGAGACCGATGACGAATCAGTTGAACAGATGATCACCCTGAGATCGGACAATGGTGCCACCGATCAGGCGATCAAAGATGCTATTAGTGCGCTGAACATCAAGACCACACTGACGCTTGATGAAATGGTAACTCTATTTAAATTGTATCACCAGAACTGTAGCGACAGTGAGATTGCAGTATCGCTTGGCGATCGGAAGATGATGCGCAATGTTGAACGGGCAAGGATCAAAATGGGTCTATTTCGATGGCGGGATTTTGAAACGCCTTTCGACATCAATGAATTCATCCATGCAGTAGATACTGGCAAGACCGACGCTGATATTGCAGCGATGTTCGGTGCAGGCAAGTCAACGGTGCGCACCTATCGACAGGTGCTTGACTGGCATGAGGTATATGGTGCGCCAGATATCCCGGTCCCGGTGGACGGATAACCTTATTAGGATCATCTGTAAGATTAGGTGATTGCGGGCTAGCCCGGGTAACTCGACGTCACCTGTAACCCGAAACCGTCGATATGCGGGGGGCGAAGCCAGTGGAAGACGTGTCAAACGCTATTTAAGATCAGATGCCCAACAATGAATCTCCGTCCTGCGGGGATGGCGTTGATAGTTAGGTCTGCCGGAGGGCAGGTTTGCTAATCTTTGCTGCGGAAAACGGTTTAGGCCCGGAAGGGAGCGGACAATACCGCAGACGATCATCGCTTGCAGGGTAGCGGGGAGGAGGCGAGTCTCCGAATCACTGGATAGCGGGCGGATGGCAACCACTGGCGTGCCCGCATCATCGTGTATCAAAAAATAAAACTACAATCGGCGGTATAAATATCAGCAACAGTACCATTTGCATGGAATTCAGATTCAAAAAATAAAAAGAGCTGTTTTTGATTACTACAGCGGTATTTGAGGTGCCTGCGTATGCATTACTCAATATTACTCCAAGATAGATACCATAAAATTTTTTTGAATTATTTTGTCCAAAATGAATATTATTTGTTATAATATAGTAAACAGCGACCAGAACGATCAGGGTCACACCCAGTTTCACACCGACGAAACCTGCCACGCCGAAATCCTGCATGATCCATCTGAGGAGTATGTTTGCCTCACTGTCATAACCATGAATGTTTATACATAGAACGGTACTCAGCGCATCATATAAGGAGAATAGGAATGCTAAAATAAACAAATATAAATTAATGCTGGATGTTGGCAGTTGCGGGTATCTGTGATGCAGCACATTCCTCGAATCTTCTGATTCGGGTGCATCTGTTCGCGTGGGTAGTATGTGGGACATAGGGCGTCCATCTCGATCATGCAATATGTGCATGAATCTATGCTGTTATATGATTGATTGATAGCAATTCATGTATAGATGATGACAGAATTACATCAATTCATGCAGTAAGAACCACTCATCATACTTAAACCCTTCGCTGCATACACCTCAGACACACACGTACTGCTCCACCGGAAGAACTTGGGAATCGATCCGAATCATGTGACAGGACAGGACTGCCATTTGAAAAACTTAAAGAACCTGCAGCGTAACAAGTTTGGGTGAACAGGCAGGCAAAAACATGAGCGGCAAAAATATCGGTGTATATCTCTGTAGATGCGGAGGCAACATCGGCGATGTTGTTGATGTCGAGAAGATCGCAGATGAAGTCTCCGGAATTGCTGGTGTGGCACTAACAAATGTCCAGGATTACCTGTGCAGCAGTGCCGGGCAGGGTCGGATCAGTGATGATATAACGAAAGGATTGATCGACCGCGTGGTGATCGGTTCGTGTTCTCCGAAACTCCATCTTGAGACGTTCCGTGCAATGGCACAAAAAGCAGGCATCAACCCCCTTCTTCTTGAGATCACAAACATCCGCGAGCAGTGTTCATGGGTGCATGAGGATCGCGATGAGGCTACAAGAAAAGCGATGGGCTTGGTAAAGGGCGCAGTCTTCCGGATGCAGAACCTCGAATCCCTGCAACCAATCACAAAGGATCTGAAAGACAGCGTGCTGGTTGTTGGCGGTGGCATTGCCGGAATAACAGCTGCGCTTGAGATGGCTGATGATCGCGAGGTGATCCTCATCGAGAGGAAGCCACACATCGGCGGGCAGATGATCGGGCTTTCAAAGACGTTTCCGACGCTTGATTGCTCACAGTGCATCCTCACCCCGAAGATGGTTGCGGTCTTCAACCATCCCAATATTACACTCTACACCCAGACCGAGGTTGCATCGGTCGATGGAAACGTGGGTGATTACAATGTAATCCTCCGCCGCATGCCCAGGTATGTGGATATCGAGGCATGTACATCATGCGGCAGATGTGCGGAGAAGTGTCCGAAGGATGCGATCTACCTGCCGTTTGCGCAGGCGATCCCACAGGCATACATCATCGATAAGGATCTGTGCATCGAGTGCGGTCTCTGCGAAAAGGTTTGTGCGGCAGGCGCGATCAGACTTGATGATGTGCCTGAGGATATCGAGGTGAATGTTGGAGCGATAACGATTGCGACAGGATTTGAGTCGATCGACCCGATGACAATCGAGGAGTACAACTACTGGCATCCTGATGTGATAACCGCAATCGAGTTTGAGGATATGCTCTCTGCAAAGAGTAAGACCGGCATGCGTCTGCAGAAGTCAGATGGAACCATGCCGCAGAAGGTTGCATTTGTTCTCTGCGTCGGATCCCGCGACTTCAACCGCGGGAACAAGCACTGTTCCAAGGTCTGCTGTCCCTATTCGCAGAAGCAGGCGCAGCTCGTCATGAAGATGAACCCGGATGCGGATGTTACGATCTTCTACATCGATATACGATCGGCAGGAAGAAGGATGGAAGAGTTTTACCACCACACACAAGAGATCGGAGTGAACTTTGTCAGGGGACGCGTGGCTGATATCACCCCGCTAAATGGTGAGGATGGTGGCAGGTTACAGGTCCGCTACGAGGATACTTTCCTTGGTGAGATCGGACAGGACGAGTTCGATATGGTTGTGCTCTGCCCATCACTTATTCCCTCAAAGGGATCGCGAGAACTTGCGGATTCGCTCGGGGTTCCTGTGGGAAGCGACGGATTCATTGAAGAGAAGCATGTCAAGATCGATCCTGTGAATACGCTCAACCCGGGCGTCTTTGTGGCAGGATGTGCTGTGGGACCAAAGGACATCCATGACTCGGTAACAGAAGCTATCGGTGCTGCGCACAAGATTCACAGGTTCCTTGGGAAGGGAGAGATCTCGATCTCGCCAGAGAAACCAGTGATCTCGGATGCGTGTGATGGATGCGGCATCTGTGTTGCTGAGTGTCCGTACGGAGCACTGGTAATGGCGGATGCTGACGGAAAGCCTGTGCTTGATCCACTATCGTGTAATACATGCGGGATCTGTGCGGCTGTGTGTCCGAACGAAGCGGTCGAAATTGCCAACTATACGCGTGAAGAGTTGAAAGCACAGGCAGAAGGAATTCTTGATGCAGGAATGGGTGTTATCGCGTACATCGATCCTGCAGCGTACGCGGCTGCTGATCTTGCAGGTGTGAACAGAACACAATACTCACCTCTTATCAGGTTCATTCAGGTGCCATCGATCCATCTGCTGGATGCGGACATCGTGAGCCATGCATACAGGAGCGGTGCTGGCGGCGTGATGCTCATCGAGGGTACGACCGACGAGGCGCTCACTTCGCGGTCGAAGGGGTTGTACCGCCGGCTGAAGAAGGAGACAAAGGCGTTCAAGAAGCCGATCCGGTATTCGCATGTCGAGACCGCGCAGTACGAGAAGCTGATGAATCTCTTGAATGTGTTTTCCGAGCAGGTGGCGGTGAAGGCTGCGAAGAAGAAGTAGGAGCGCGAAGAAGTGGAAGGGGGGGCGAAGGGGCAGCGGTAGTCGTGTGATTTGTTCATTCGTGATTTTTGGTCGAACACGACAGCCTCGCATTACACTATAAAAAGCTCCAGCCGCCCAATCCCCGAATGAATTCTGCGGCATCTCTGCGCCTTCTGGCATTGTTATTTATGTTTGAAGCAACATTGATATACTATTGATATGTACTATTTATTATGCAATCAGACCAACTTAAACTTCATCATTTCTTCGAGTTGCCTGAGCAAATTGATAAAATAAAAAAGAATAATCGATTATTTTTGCCATTGGATACGAAATGGTATCAATTGTTTCGTGAAGGAAAGAAGCACTGGGAGTTACGAGGGATTAATGACATATTTAACACTAAAACTATAAAAGAAGGCCGAACAGTTGAATTGAGGCGAGGTTACCAATCTGACCCACTATGGGGGATCATTACAGAGCGCTTGGTAGTCAATTCTTTTAAAGAAATACCATCCACTATATTTGATGAAACAATACCGCCAGCTATCCGCAACGATTCCGGTGTTATGGCTTTTATCAAAAATTACAAAGATAAATATAATAAATTTATTTTATTTAAAATACGAATCGTTGAAGAAGGTTAAACATGGCTGAAGGATACCCCGATCGGATAATATCCGAAGAAGAAATTCAAGAGCTGAAAGAGCTTTTGTTATCTCAAGATTTGAGTTATCCTGATTATGCAGGTTGGGTTGGAAAGACTATTAAAAAAATAAAAGATGGTAAGAAACATGCTTTTGGATTATTTGCTGAAAAACTTGGTGGAGATGGGGTTATCCGGGTTACAGCAAGTGGAACAGTCGAGTTAAAAAACTTCTATATATGCCCGGAATTTAGGAAAAGCGGCAACGGTCATGAACTTTTGGAGTACATCGAAAACTATTGCATAGAGCGGGGTTATACTCAAATACAAGTCGATGCCTATGTTAGTGAAATTGATACTGTTAGATTTTTTCTGAAAAAAGGATTCGAGTTTCAGTCAAGAGGGGATTTTTATGGCGAGGGGAATGAGAGCTATCGGTTGGTAAAAAGGTTATCTGCTAAATATATGGGTGAATATGATTGGGTAGCGATCTCCAAATGGGTTATGGAATGTTTATGGGGTTTCAAACATGAAAAGAAGTTGGTTGAAAGAGAATGCTATTTATATAAGAAATCTGATAATGGGATGAACATTATTTCAACAGTATTTATAAATGCCGGATTAGACAATAAAGTCGATAAAGAGCAGCTGCAATCACTCCACGAATCCGGAATGGTTAAAGGTGTATCATTTTGTTTCGCACCATTTTTCACAGATTCGGCAAAAGATTACGCCAATGAAAAAGGTGTCACGCTTATAGATTGTGATAAATTAGAAGAGCTTTCTGGTTTAAGTCTGCCAAAATCCCCTGAAGAAGTTGCAGGGTTAATCGCGATCATAAAACCGAAATATTTAAACAACCTATTAGAGAAAAAAGATCGTGTTTATCTCAGAGGCGGGGGAATATCTCCTGGAGTTGACCATGGACAGGTCTTATTGTTTTATGTCACTTCGCCGATTATGGGAATAAAAGGAT
This sequence comes from Methanobacteriota archaeon, assembly GCA_034659235.1. Classification (GTDB taxonomy): domain Archaea; phylum Halobacteriota; class Methanosarcinia; order Methanosarcinales; family Methanogasteraceae; genus Methanogaster_B. The sequence continues at coordinate 25,357 of JAYEGV010000103.1, read as the reverse complement.
ATACCATAATCAAAAACTTATCCAGCGGCGAACCAAATGATATCTGGAAAAAATATAGCCGTCAATCTGCTTTCAAAGATGATGAATACAAGACCTATACAGAAGGCAAATCAATTGTTACCGCGTACTCGTTTGAGGAAATTAAGGAAATACCTGAATGCATTGATTTAGAAAAAATACGGGAAGTTCTTGGCAGTTTCAATCATCAAGCTGGTCAGAGGATTACAGTGAGTGATTGGGAGAGAGTCCGGGAAATTATATAAGTTTCTCTGGTAAGATGGGTTGTGATTTCCGTCTTCCACTTCTTTTGCCAGTGGCTTATTAATGGGAATGTTGCCTTTTGTATGTATATTAATATAAGTTTCATATTCATTAAATCTTTCGTAATGTATGTGTTTAAGGAGATGGGAATTGGTTTCACACAAAGCACCAGCACATCCATCACCGACACGCCTCGACAAACGCCTCTGCGAACCGCAGATACGAGCATGCATGCAGATGAGCATATCCTGCAAGCGTATTCTCAACCATGATCCCGTCCCAGCCATCTCTGATGCCGGTTCCACGCTCCAGTTTGATTGCGAAGACGGCATCATCCGAAATATCCGTGACCGATGAATGATGGAATTCATGTCCGCGAAAGGAATCGCCGGCTCCTCCGATCGGCGTATTCGTTATAAATGATCCGATATTATAACTCACGACCTTGCCGCCCATCGCAACGGTGATCGGAATTGCACCCACCATATCAAAAGTATCGCCGGTCATTCCATGCATGCCGCTTCTCGTGATGATATGCTCTGCAAGATACATGAGCCCGCCACACTCACCATATACCGGCATGCCATCTGATGATGCTCTTTTTATGCAGAGGCGCATACTTCGGTTCGCTTCGAGTTCTTTTGCAAACAGTTCCGGATAGCCGCCCCCGATGTATATACCGTCCACGTCAGGGAGCGATGCATCATGTAATGGACTGAAATAGATGATATCTGCGCCATGCAATTCCAGCAGGTCAATATTATCCCTGTAATAGAAATTGAACGCCTCATCGAGCGCCACACCGATCCTGACCCGGTTGTTGATATCATGTCTGACAAAGATCGAAGGTTCCTGAATATCTAATGGCTCTGCGGTCTCTGCTATTTCGACCAGTCGTTTAAGGTCGATATTCTCTGAAACGATTCGTGTGATGTTTGATATGCGTTCCTGAAATTCAGGAGATTGCTTGTTCTCATGCACAGGAATCAAGCCCAGATGTCGCATCGTAAGCCCCATATCATCGCTTCTCGGAACAGCACCGATAACAGGTATATTCGTGTATTGCTCGATTGCTGATACTGCCTTTTCAGCATGTCGCTCGCTTCCGATTTTGTTGAGGATCACACCCCTGATATCAACCTCCTGATCAAATGCTGCATATCCCATGACCACCGCGGCTGCGCTTCGCGTGATGCTTCTTGCATCGATTATCAGGATCACAGGACATTTCAGGATCTTTGCGATCTGAGCCGTGCTTCCGATATCGCTAAGTCCATCAAAACCTTCATACAATCCCCTTACCCCTTCGATGATGGCTAAATTTGTCTTTTCACGGTTCAGAGCATGTAAGAACGTTTCAAGCACAGCATTCTCGGTCATCAGATAGCCATCGAGATTCCGGGATGCATGCCCGCATACGAGCGTGTGATAACTCGGATCGATATAATCGAGACCGACCTTGAATGGCTGCACATCCATGTCTCTGCAGAGCGCAGCCATGATTCCGGTACAGATGGTGGTCTTTCCAGCGGATGACCGGTCAGCAGCGAGAAGCACGCGGGGAATGTCGATCTGTGTCATTGTGGTTGTGTTGGTATGCGGAAGTATGAAATTTTTGGTTGGAGGAGATAGACATTTAAATGCTTGTAGAATATACCATTGTTGGCGATTGAACATGACTGAGTCTAAAAAAGTTCATCTCCCAATTCTTGTGGAGACGGATGAAGATGGTTTTTTTGTGGTAGAATGTCCGCTTCTTCAGGGATGCTATACGCAGGGAAAAACACTGGATGAAGCATTGAAAAACATACACGAAGTGATTGAATTGTGCCTTGAGGAACAAAAGGAAGAAATTGTAGAACAGCTTGACGCAATCCAGGAGTTCAGTTACCACGTCGTGTCGGTAGAGATATGAGCAGATTGCCAGTTATCCCCAGAGAAATTACGATGAACCATGCCAATCAACATAACATTGATCGGAACAGGCGTTGCCATACCCCAGCCGCACCGGGTACAGTCAGGAATACTCGTTGAACTCGATTCCCCTGTATTATTCGACTGCGGAAGCGGTGTTCTTCCACGCCTTTTAAACTGTGCAGCGATTGAGCATGTATTTCTCACACATCTGCATCTTGATCATGTTGCAGATGTCATGAGTCTCATAAAGGCGAAATGGCTCTGTGAAAGTCACGATCTTCTGATATACGGACCATCTGGTACAGAAGAGTGGCTTTCAAGGCTTTTTGATGCATATCCTTATATGAAGAACAGGATGAGAATCGATGTCTTTGAGATGTCGGATCAGGATCGCGTCTCAATCGGCGGATATGAGATCATCTGCGCAAAGACCATGCATGGCATGCCGTCACTCGGTTATGGTATTGCCGATGAGGATGGAATAGTGCGGATCGTGTATTCTGGCGATACCGAGCCTGTGAAGAGCATTGCACGCTTGAGCGATGGTGCGGACATCCTGATCCATGAGTGCTCGTTTCCTGACTCGGTGCCTGATGTAACCAATCACACGACACCAATGATGCTCGGTAAGATGATGCGTTCGGTATCGGTAGGAAGGATCATTCTCACACATCTATATCCGCATACCAGAGGATTCGAGGATGAGATGGTTGCGACGGTGCACGAGTACTGCGACTGCGATGTTGCGATCGGGGAGGATATGGAGACGGTTGTGATATGAGTTTATCGGTAATGCAGAAACATTCTCCTGATCAGAATGCATTTAAGGTATTGCGGTTCTTATCATAACAAAGGACATGCAACAGGATATTGACGTTATCATGCGTGCCACGCAGGCACATCACTCATGGTATAAGGACTGCCTTCCAATGATCGCGAGCACCAACCTCATGAGCAGAAAGGCGAGGCTGCTTGCAGCAAGCGATCTTGCTCATCGATATGCAGAAGGTGTGGTCGGGCATCGGTTCTATCAGGGATGCAGATACATCGATCTGATCGAGGCAAAGACCATCGAACTTGCAAAAGATTTATTCAGAGCAGAACATGTCAATGTGCAGCCAACATCAGGTGTTAACGCAAACATCGCTGCTTTTTTTGCACTGGCAAAGCCAGGGGACACGATCATGTCCCTTGATGTCCCACAGGGTGGGCACATCAGCCACGTACGGTATTCTGCTGCTGGTGTTCGCGGACTTTGCGTGATACCTCATCCATTCGATCCCGAGATCATGAACATCGATTCCGATCGCATGGCTGCCATGATCCGGGATAAAGAGCCGCGCATCGTGCTTTTAGGCGGGAGCCTGTTTTTGTTCCCGCATCCGGTTCGGGAAGCCTCCGATGCAGCAAGCGAGGTAGGTGCAACCGTCGTCTATGATGGCGCGCATGTGCTCGGGTTAATCGCGGGAAAACGCTTTCAGGACCCGCTGCACGAGGGTGCCGATGTGATGACAGGATCCACGCACAAGACCTTTCCGGGACCACAGGGTGCGGTAATCTTCTGCAAGAAGAACCAGAGAGAGAGGATCGATGAAGCGGTCTTTCCAGGAACAGTGAGCAATCATCATCTGCATCATCTTGCAGGACTCGGAGTATCGCTCGCAGAGATGATAGAGTTTGGTGAGGATTATGCCTCGCATGTGATTGCAAATGCCAAAACGCTTGCGCAGGCATTATATGAGCGAGGATTCGATGTGCTGTGCGAGCCTTACGGGTTTACGGAATCGCACCAGGTTGCAGTCAATGTCACAACGGTTGGAGGCAGCACCAGGGTTGCCACAAAACTCGAAGAGGCAAATATCATCGTGAACAAGAATCTTCTGCCAGGAGATCCTGTCAGCGTCACAGTCGAGCCGTCCGGAATCAGGATCGGAACACAGGAACTGACCCGCATCGGAATGGGTGCGTCAGAGATGGACGCGATCGCCGAATTCTTCAAGCGAATCGTATTCGACCATGAATCTCCTGAAAGCGTGAGAAGTGATGTTGTTGAGTTGAAGAGCGGGTATCAGAAGGTCTGTTACTGCTTCGATGATACCGATGCTTATGGATTTCCTGCAGACGAATGGTGCCATCCATAGGAATCAGTGATCAACAGAGAACGATTTGCGCGCTTGGTCGATTGTGAATTTACGGCTGATAGGATGATGTACGGGCGGTGATGTGATCCGGAGGATGCTGTGATAGATTTTCAACGCGGCATAGATCAGCAGTTATAGGATGCTTCCACCCCCGAATGATGGAAAATCAGTAGATTTTCGATTATTTTCATAAAAAACTTATTTTAATTACTTTTTTCATGATAACATCCGATTCAAAACCACCTTTATCCAGAACCGATGATGACGTGATAAACCTTTTATACTATGGTAAAATCATAGAAACCGAGACAATCAAAGGTCGATTATGACCATATAACAAAGGAGGCTTGAAGATATGATCAGGAGGTTGACACGATGATGAATGGGATTGTAAACTACATACCGATTATGGCAATGCTTGTTCTTGCGTTGATTATACCATTCGTCATCATGTTCATTGTGAAACAGATTACTCCGAGAAACCCTGCCAGATTCAAGAACACGACCTACGAGGGTGGAAAAGATCCGATAGGCGAAGCACAGGTACGATTTAACGTTTCGTACTACGTACTTGCGATTGTTTTTGTGCTTTTTGATGTCGAGGTTCTTTTCTTATATCCGTGGGCTGTTTGTTACAAGAATTCGATGGCGGCAGTTGGTGCGATGACAATATTCCTTATTATCGCACTCGTGATCGGAGATATTTACGCATGGAAGAAAGGCGCGTTCTCATGGATGCGTTCGTAGGAGGTAATTATGCCAAAAGACATTAGAACACCAATACAGGTCATAACCACCACGACGAGCGCGATTCATGAGTTCCTCAAGAAATCGCCGGCACAGGATGTCATAAACTGGGGGCGGAAGAACTCGCTCTGGTTCATGACCCAGCCGATGGGGTGCTGTGGCGTTGAGATGATCGCTGCGGGCTGTTCCCACTACGACACCGATCGTTTCGGAATCATTCCGAGATGTTCACCGCGACACGCGGACGTGATGGTGATCAGTGGGTATATCGTCCGTAAGTACTTCCCCGCGCTGAAGCGGTTGTACGAGCAGATGCCATCGCCTAAATGGGTGATCTGTATGGGCAACTGTTCCATAAGCGGCGGACCGTTCTACAGATCATACAACACGCTACAGAACATCGACGAGATATTCCCGGTCGATGTCTACATCACCGGATGCCCGCCAAGACCCGAGGCACTGATCCAGGGGTTCATAGAACTCCAGAAGAAGATCAAGGCGAAGACCGACAAGGGAACAATGTACGGGGTGAAATGAGATGGACGGAGAGACAGTACTTGATTCGTTGAAATCTCAGTTCCCGGACGCTGTTACGGACGCTCTGATCGATTCTCAGCCGCCGCATATAGTCTGTGCGAACGTCGATAAGGGAACGATCGTTGACGTCTGCTCGTACTTAAAGGATGATCTGCAATTCAACAGATTATCCGGGATTACAAGCCTCGATTTCCCGGAAGAGAGGAAGTTCGAGGTGGTATACATGATCGCATCGTACGATCACTCGGTCATCGTGAAGCTGAAGGCAGAGGTACCGCGGGACGATAATCCATCGATCGACACCGTTATTCCGGTCTGGTGGAATGCAAACTGGTACGAGCGAGAAGTCTACGAGTTCATGGGCATCTACTTCGATGGACACCCTGAGATGACCGTACTAGTCTTAGCAGACGATATGATGGGCGAATGGCCCCTTCGTAAGGATTATCAGGAGTATCCGCAGACGACTGCGAAGTACCCGTACTCGGATGATCAGGAAAGCATTGTCGAAGAGAAGTACCCGCTTGAATGGAAGTCGTGGCCCTCTGAGAGGCATTATCCGGAGTAGGTGGTCGCAATGGTTAACAAACACGACGTTAAGAAACGGATGCGGCAACTGGCTGCCGAATACATTCATGAGCCACAGCAAGAAGCGTATAAGCTCGATGATACTGAGATGATGCTTCACATCGGTCCGCAGAATCCGATACAGCCAGGACCGTTCCTGATCGATCTCAAGATCAGCGGCGAGACTGTCAGGGACTCAAAGTTATATATGGGGTATGGACACAAAGGAATCGAGAAAATCCTTGAGAGCATGACATACATCCAGGGGCTTCCGATAACGGATCGGATATGCTATCTTGCATCGCTCTCAAACAACGAGGCTTATGTCAGTTCTGTTGAGCGACTGCTCGATATCGAGCCGCCCGAGAGATCACAGTACATCAGGGTTATCATGCAGGAACTCTCTCGAATCCAGAGCCATTTACTTGGGACTGGTGAGTACGCAACCGATCTCGGCTTTGTTACGATGTTCCTGTTCATGATCCGGGAGCGAGAGTACGTTCTCGGGTTGATCGAGGATATCACTGGCGCAAGGATCACTCACTGCTTCCCGAGGTTTGGGGGCGTGCGTGAGGATCTTCCTGATGGGTGGCGCGAGAAGGCGATCGATGTGCTTGCAATGATCAACGAGAAGTGCGAGATGTACAAGGAACTCTTCTCAAGTGACCGCACATATCGGATGAGAACGGTTGACATTGGTGTTCTCACAAAGGAGGATGTGATAAAAGCCGGTCTCACAGGACCTGCACTTCGTGCGGCAGGGATCGATTACGATGTGCGCAAGGTCTATCCGACGCTCACATACCCGGATATCGATTTCAAGGTGCAGACCGCAGAGAACGGAGACATCTTCGACCGTGTAATGGTTCGGGTGAACGAGATGCAGGAGAGCTGCTGGATCATCGAGCAGGCGCTCGACCAGATGAAACCGGGACCTTTGTTCCCGGAAGAGTTACCGTTCGGACGGCGGACTCCATCGATGAGGGTGCCGCCGGGAGAGGCGTATGTGCCAATCGAGGACCCGAGAGGCGAGATGGCGATGTATATTGTAAGTGACGGCACAGACAAGCCGTATCGCGTCAAGATCCGAGGACCGGCTTTTGCCCTGATGCAGGGGCTTCCGCCGATGCTTGAGAATGTGTACATCGCAGACGTTCCAGCAATCGCTGCGTCGATGGATTCGTGCAACAGTGAGGCTGACAGGTAGGAGGGATAGGATATGTTAGAAGGGTTTATGGAATGGCTGATAGGTGGTTTATATTTCATACTCGGAAACAAAAACTGGTGGGGTCCATGGATTCGAGGAATCGCCGGACTCTGCGCAATGGGCGGAATCATGGTCGCTGCGATGTTTGCGGTCTGGCTTGAGCGAAAGTATGCAAGCGACATCCAGTCCAGAATCGGACCGAACCGCGTCGGCGGAAGGTATGGTCTGCTCCAGCTCATCGCTGATGCGATCAAGCTCTTCACAAAGGAGGACATAAAACCTGACAAGGTTGACGGTCCTGTCTGGGCTGGCGCACCGATACTGATGTTCGGATCAGCGCTTCTCATGATAATCGCAATCCCGTTCGGGGCGTTCGTCTTCTACGGGACAAGCTATCCGCTCGCAGTGACACAGTTTGATATCAGCATCCTCTACCTTGAGGCGGTATCTGCGATCGGTATCATCGGAATATTCATGGCAGGATGGGGATCGAACAACAAGTTCTCAGTCATTGCCGCATTCAGAAACATCGCTCGCATGATCGGATACGAGGTCGCACTCGGAATGACTATTGTTAGCGTTGTGATCGTCACAGGCTCCCTTGACATCGTTGATATCGTTGAGGCGCAATCAACAGTGATCTGGTTCGCATTCGCAATGCCTCTGGGATTTGTGATCTTCGGAGTTTCGCTGATCGCGGACATGGGACGTGTGCCATTCGATCAGAACGAGGCAGAGGAGGAACTGATCGCAGGATGGGGCACCGAGTACAGCGGCATGAGGTTTGGACTTGCGTATTTTGCTGAGTACATCCACATGGTGCTCGGATCGTGCATCGCGGTTCTGATATTCCTTGGCGGCTGGAATCTGCCATGGTTCATCGAAGAATCGAGTATCCCGCTCCTCGGACTGCTGCCAGCCGTAGTATTCCTGGCGAAATGGGTGCTGGTTATGATGTTTGTGGTCATGATCAGATGGGCGCTTCCGAGAATCAGGATCGATCAGGTGACATCGATAGGATGGAAGGTTCTTTTGCCACTTGCTATGGTGAACCTGGTATGGGCAGTGGCTATAGGGTTGGTATTCTGGTAGGTGATTGGCATGGTTCTGAAAAACTTCGAAGAAATGATAAAAAACACATTCAGACCGAATGTGACAAGGCTCTGCCCTGAGGTGCCGACCGAGGTATCGGATCGGTACCGGGGTCTGCACAAACTCGATCGAGATAAGTGCATCGGCTGCGGGATCTGTGCCGGCGTCTGCCCGACACGGGCGATCAGGATTGTGAGATACGGACGCTGGTTCCCGATGATCGATTTTGGGCACTGCATGTTCTGCGGACTCTGCGTGGATCAGTGCCCGAATGAGGCGCTTACAATGACGAAGGAGTTCGTTGAGGCAGTATCGCCTGACAGGTACGCGATCATATACAGCCCTGCAAAGTTGATGGGCGAGGAGGACTGAAAAATGGAATCCAAGATGAAGATACTGGACCGCATAGTAGAGATCATTGGATTCGGACTCGTAATCCTGCTACTGATCCTCTCGATGATATGAAGGTGATATAAATGATACTTGGAGAGAGTTTTGAAATGATTGTGTTTGCTGTGCTTGCCGTTGTACTGATATTTACAGCAGTGATGGTGATCGCATCAAAGGAGATCGTGCACAGCGCACTGTACCTCTTAGGATCGTTTGCTGTAGTGGCTGGAATATATATTCTAACCCGTGCAGCATTCGTAGGAATCGTCCAGATATTCGTATATATCGGAGCTATCGGTATACTGATACTCTTCGCAGTGATGCTGACGACACGAGAGGTTGGAGGATGAATCAATCATGATTAGTAACGATTTTTTTCCAACGATTTTTTTCCAAAAAAATCGAGTAAAAATGTCCAACGTTCCGCTGCGCTCCAGTTGGACTGTACGGAGGCGGTCTGAATGATCAGTAAGATACTAAATGCAGTCGTATCGCTGTTGTTTCTGGCGGTTGTCATGATGTCGGTCACCGGGACTACCTGGGTTACCGAGGAATTGACATTCGTCGAGGGCGACTCCTCAGGAATCATTCACATCGGTGAACTGATCTTCACCACGTATGTTGTAGCATTCGAGGTGCTCGCACTGGTGCTTCTCGCAGCGCTGATCGGTGGAATATACCTCGCAAAGAAGGAAACGGAGGCTTCAACATGATTCCCTTAGAATGGTATCTGCTGCTCGCAGGAGTGCTGTTTACGATCGGTGCTTACGGTATCATGACGCTCAGTAACGGTATCAGGCTATTGATGTGCGTTGAACTGATGTTAAACTCCGCGAACATGAACCTGGTCGCATTCTCGACACACATCAATGATGCATCGGGTCAGGTCTTTGCGCTCTTCTCAATCGCACTTGCAGCAGCTGAAGCTGCGGTTGGTTTTGCGATCATCCTGATGGTCTACCGGCTCCGTGCAGAGATCGACATCGAGAATGTTAATCTTCTGAGGTGGTAATGATGGCAGATTTAATGTTGGCTACGATGGATTTCAGACCGTATGCACACTGGATCGTCTTACTGCCGATGATCGGATTCCTTCTCGAGCTCTTGATCGGTAAGTACTGGTGGCGCAAGGGCGGGATGTTTGCGACCCTATCGATCTTTGGTTCGATGATCATCTCGTTTGGCTGTCTGTACAATGTGTACGTCCAGCATCTCGGATTCTGGGAGTACTCATGGGAATGGTTCTATCCGGGAATCGTTGCGGGATTCGTAGTAGACCCGCTATCGCTTGCAATGGTCTGCATGGTATCGTTCGTCTCGTTCTTTATCCACTTCTATGCGATCGGATACATGGCGCATGACTGCGCAAAGAACGTTTACTTTGCTGAGACTGCGCTCTTTACTGGCAGTATGTTCGGTCTGGTGCTTGCAAACAACCTGCTCCAGCTCTTCATCTTCTGGGAGATGGTCGGTGTCTGTTCGTATCTGTTGATCGGATTCTGGTGGCACAGACCAGAGGCTGCCGCAGCTGGCAAGAAGGCATGGATGGCATGTTCGGTCGGAGACTGTCTCTTCCTCTTAGGAATTGCTATGATGTTCACGATCATGGTGAAACAGGGGATAACAACAGAGATAATCTCGTTCAACAACATCTTCCAGAACCTTGAACACCTGAGCCACGAGACGCTCTTTGGCATGAGTGCGCTAACAATCATCTGCGTGCTCTTCATGTGCGGTGTGCTCGGAAAGAGCGCGGGTTTCCCGCTTCACGTCTGGATTCCTGATGCGATGGAAGGTCCGACGACTGTGTCCGCACTCATTCACGCTGCAACGATGGTTACTGCTGGTGTCTATCTGATTGCACGGGCGTTTCCGATATTCCTTGCAGCGCCACACGCACTGGCAGTGGTTGCGTTCCTTGGAGCGTTCACAGCACTCTATGCATCGACGCTCGGACTCGTTGTAAATGACCTGAAGCGGATATTCGCATACTCTACAATCAGCCAGCTCGGCTACATGATTGCGATACTCGGCTGCGGCGCAGTGCTCGGAGTAGCTTCCGTTGCTTATGCACTCTTCCACCTTATCGCCCACGCATTCTTTAAAGCCCTCCTCTTTCTCTCGTCCGGTTCTGTTTTGCACGGGATCAATAACATACGAGACATAAAAGAGATGGGAGGACTCTTGAAGGGAATGCCGTGGACTGGTTGGGCGATGTTTGCCGGTGCACTTGCACTGGTCGCATTCCCGTTCACTGCTGGCTACTACAGCAAGGACAAGATCATTGAGGAGGCGTATCTCTATGCAACGGTGCATCATCCAGGAGAACTCGGATACCTGCCATGGATATTCCTTGTGCTCGGTGTGATTCTCACAGCAACCTACACGTTTCGGGCATGGTACCTTGCAATGACAGGTGAACCGAGAAGCCATCCTGCGGTGCATCCGCATGAATGCGGCTTCTGGATGAAGACGACACTTATCGTGCTCTCGTTCTTTGCAATATTCCTGGGAATAATAACAGGAGGCGGCAAGAAATTCTGGCTCTTCCTTGAAGAGACGTTCGTTACGGAAACGCACACAGCAACTGGCGTGTACCCAGGACTCGATCTCCATGAGGTCGCACTTCTGGGTCACAACCATCTGCTGGAACACGGTGTGCACCATCACATACCTGCTGCGGTGATCTACCTGCCGCTACTCTTAATGATCGCAGGACTCGCGATCGCAACAGCGGTCTACTACAAGAACCGGGTCGATGTGAGCAAGTATGTGAAGAAGGACAACCCGCTCTACCAGATTCTCTGGAACAAGTACTACCTCGATTACCTGTTTAAAGACATCCTTGCAGAGAAGATCATAATGACGGTCTTCACGTTCTGGGATGTGCTCGACAGATACGTAATCGATGGCGTGGTCAATCTCTTGAGCTGGATTACGATCAAGTCAGGAGAGGTCAGCCGGAAGATTCAGACCGGTGTTGTGCAGAACTACGCCACCATGGTGATATTCGGGGTGAGTCTATTGCTGATACTGGTTAAACTGTTTAGAATGGGAGGTGCATGATATGGGACCGATAACAATAATCCTGCTGGTGCTTCTCATAGGAGCGATTCTCTCGCTTCTCACGAACACCACAGCACAGGCACGAGGCGTTGCACTCGTATCGTCATTCACTGCACTGGCACTCTCAATATGGATGTACATCGCTTACGATGCGAGCTATGATACGGTAACGCATTATGCGTTCGAGGAGTCAGGAACATGGATGCCATCAATCGGCATCGGCTACCACGTCGGTGTGGACGGCATCAGTCTTCCGATGGTTATTCTGGCAACGATCGTCTGCGCTCTCTGTGCGATATACTCATGGACCGAGAGCAAGAGACCGAACCAGTTCTTTGCACTCCTCCTCTTAATGGATCTGACACTGATCGGTGTATTCGTGTCTCTGGACTTCTTCATGTTCTACGTATTCTGGGAGTTAACACTTCTTCCGATGTTCTTCCTGATTGGGATATGGGGCGGACCTAGAAAGGACTACTCAGCAATCAAGTTCCTGATTTATACACACATCGCAAGCGTTCTGATGATGCTTGGAATCTTTGCGCTGTATTATTTCCATGGAACTTCCACAGGAATCTACACGTTTGACATTCCGACGCTGACAGACGCATACAGAAACGGTGTTCTTACTACTGCCAATCAGTACTGGCTCAACTTCATCTTCCTGACAATCATGTTCGGATTCATGGTGAAGATGCCGTCTGTTCCATTCCACACATGGCTTCCTGACGCACACGTCGAGGCGCCAACGATCGGAAGTATCATCCTTGCCGGTGTCCTTCTGAAGATGGGCGGCTACGGACTATTCCGGGTACTGCTGCCGATGTTCTCGAATGCATCCATATACTTCGTCTATCTGATCGGGCTCTTCGGACTGGTCAGCATCCTGTACAGCCCGTTTGCAGCGCTCGCACAGAAGGACCTGAAGAAACTCGTGGCATTCTCGAGTATCGGGCACATGGGATTCATATCGCTCGGCGTTGCTGCAAGCGTTCTTGCGGGAATGGAGCCAGCCAGAGTGCTGGCACATACAGGTGCGATGTTCCAGATGTTCTCACACGGAATCATCACATGCGTCCTCTTCGGCTGCTGCGGTGTAATCGAGCACCATACCCACACAAGGATCATTGATGACCTCGGCGGACTCACAAAGAAGATGCCGAAGTTAGCAATCATCATGGTTGCAGGGTTCTTTGCATCGCTCGGACTACCATTATGCAGTGGATTCATCGCAGAGTTCAGCATACTTTCAGGAAGTTATCACACAATGCAGACATTCGTGATTCTTGCAGCGATCAGTATTCCGTTTACAGCAGGATACCATCTCTGGGCTGTGCAGCGGACATTATGGGGTCCGTACAACGAGTACCTCGGTGACGTTAAGGAGATCAAGTGGTTCGAGTTTACGCCGCTTGCAATCTGGGTGGTCATCTTTGTGATACTCGGCATATATCCACAGCCGATCATGGACATGATGCAAACCACTGCGAATTACTTCCTGACAAGCGGTGACATCCTGCCGATAGGTGGCATTCTTCCCATAGGAGGGATTCCATGAACTACGCTGCATTACTACCCGAAGGAGTCCTGATCGGTGTCGCTGTACTGGTGATACTCGCAGGACTCTTTATCGAGCAGAAGAAGATTTTAGGGTATATAACCCTTGTCGGACTGCTCGTATCGCTCGGTCTGGTAATCAAGGACTGGAATCTACCTGCCACGTTCAATGACGCGCCATTTTATGGTGCGATTGTGGTCGATCCGTTCTCGCAGATATTCAATCTGATGTTCCTTGTCGTAGGAGTCCTCGTATGTATCGCAGCGCTGAAAGCTTACGGTGATCATCCGCATCAGGATGAGTTCTATTCACTGATGCTGCTTGCAATCATCGGTATGATGGTTGTCGCTATGTCAAAGGACCTTGTGGCACTCTTCATCGGATTCGAGCTTGCAAGTATCGCGACGTACACGATGGCTGGCTTTAACAAGCGTGATCCGAAGTCGATTGAGGCTGCGCTCAAGTACTTCCTGATCGGTGGACTATCGTCATCGCTCATGGTCTTTGGTATGTCCTACATCTACGGACTCACAGGTTCGACGAACCTCGATCTGATAGCTGCTGCATTTGCAGCGAACGGAAGCCTTGTAACATCACCGGCGATACTGCTTGCGATGGTTATGCTTATTGCAGGGTTCGGGTTCAAGATGGCATTCGTGCCGTTCCATCAATGGGCACCGGACACCTATGAAGGAGCACCGTCGATCGTGTCAGCGCTTCTTGCGGCAGGATCAAAGAAGATGGGATTTGCTGCGGCATTCAGGGTGTTTATAGTCGGTCTCATTGCGATGAAAATTGACTGGTACATCGGATTCGTAATCCTCGCAGTAGCAACGATGACCGTTGGAAACGTGCTCGCAGTGGTGCAGAAGAGCGTTAAGCGTATGCTTGCATACTCATCGATCGCACATGCGGGATATCTCGCGATCGTCTTTGCGGTCGTTGCATACCCATACTCCCCTTCAGAAGCAGTGAATCTTGCGCTGACAGGCGGGTTCATGCACGCACTCTCACATGCGATCGGAAAGGCTGGCGCTTTCATTGCTGTTGGAGCGATCGGATACATGATTCTCTCGAAGGGCAAGGTCGATGATCCGAACCACATAGACAACTATGATGGTCTTGGAAAACGGGCTCCACTGACCGCACTCCTGATGGCACTCCTCTTATGTTCGCTTGCAGGCATCCCACCGCTATTCGGATTTACAAGCAAGTTCGTGCTCTTCCTCTCAGCAATCGAGGCAGGGCTGCTCTGGCTTGCCATAATCTGTGTCTTGAACTCAGCGCTCTCGGTGTATTATTATGCCAAGGTCGTGATGCGGATGTACTGGGGCGAGCCCAGGGGCGATGCATTCATTGAGCCGCCAACATATCTCTTTGCAATGGCGATCGCTGTTATTGCCCTGATCGCACTCTTCGCCATGCCAGACATGGTGTACTACTGGGCAGAAGCAGCAGCACACGCAGTTATGGGGGTGTGAACAATGCTAACAGAAGCACTATACAGAAAGATGATTGATGCATGCCACACGAGAATTCAGTTCGAGACGGTCTATGGCGACATGGATCTGGTTGCAAACACGATCGGACGAAGCTCGAAATGGGCATCCCGGTTAAAGGATATCGCGACAGCAGAAGAAGACATCGAGATGGCGGACTGCACGCTAAAAACTAACGATCTCTTCATCTCGACGATGGAAGGCAGAACCAGCATGAAAGAGTTCAAGGATCGGATCTGGGAGCTCGAACAGAGGTATCCTGAGGTCTTCAAGCGAGGCAGAATCGACAGCGGAACTCCAGAAGGTGCTGTAGAGGCGATCATCTTCCGGGTTGAGTACATGATCAACCGGTACGATGTCAGGTACCCGAGCTTTGATATGCATAAGAGCAATGACAGGTGATCGAAGATGGTAACACGAGGCTGGGATACAAAGCACTGCATCGAACATTTCGAGCACGACAAGACCGAAAACGGCGCAGCAAAGCTCTTCATCTGCCTGCAGGACAACCGTGAGACGATGGTCTGGGATGACGATCTCGGGCGGCTGCGGAACATGGCAGAGGAATGGGACGACACTTGGGCACCGCTGATGGAAGAGATGACTCAGTTACTTGGAATTACGGACTGGGACTCGTACGTGCGGATGAAGACGAAGTATAATCTGACGCAGTACTGAAGCTGTGCGTTAAGGATATGGGCGCGATGGATGCGTCCATATTTGTTTTCTTTTTTTTGCGTTTTGTTTGCTGTTCTATTGGTTAAGTGTGAGCAAAGACGACAGAGATATATACTATGTGGATAATGATGATGTTAGGAGGGTAAAATAGTATGGACACTACGACACTCGAGAAAAAAGTTGGTTATTCGTTCGCTGACAAAGATCTCCTGAATCGCGCTTTGACACGTAAAGCCTACGCACTCGAACAAAAACAACAAAATCAAGACTGCGAAGATCAAGAAGTATTTAGAACCCTTGGCGATGCGATATTGAAAGCAGTGTTGGTTGATCTATTAATAAAATCAGGCTGCAAAACAAGAGATGAGATAACACGCAGGAAGGAAGGACTCGAAAGTAAAAACCCGCTTGCAAAGATCGGTCAAACTCTTGGAATCAGACCGTTTATCAAGTTGGGTGTTGGAGAGAGAAAACAGAAAGCGGACGAAGAGCCATACGTTCTTGCAGAAACACTCGAAGCATTGATCGGTGCAATTTATCGTGACGGGGGATATAGCGCTTCAGAAGGTGTCATTACTGAATGGTTTAAGAGCGCCTTCACTTGACTCCGCATATACGGCTCACTTTAAAATCCACAATTCCGAGCTATACTTGACAGCGCGTCCAAGCCGAGACTTGGTCGCGGCGGCACAGGCAGACGAGGCACTGGAAGAATTCGCCAAGTCACAGGATACAGAAGAAGCACTTGATATCGCGGAGGCGCCTGATGCCAAATAATAACCAGCAGCCGACAAAACCAGACTCTCCACTCTTCGATCGGGTGGCAACGATCCTTGAACAGGCTCGTGCCAACGTGGTTCGCAGCGTCAACAGCGAGATGGTGATCGCCTACTGGCTCGTGGGGCGGGTTTTATGTAACAAGAGGTTACAACATATAACAAAACATGATGGGTGATAACATGGTACAAACAATGGTAAATCTGACAGAGTATGAGAATCGGGTGCTGAACATAATAAAAGCCAAGTTTGGATTTAAGAACAAATCAGAGGCGATCAAGTGGATAATACAAAAGTACGAGAATGAGTTTCTGGAGCCTGAGCTTAAGCCGGAGTTCATAGAAAAGATGGGAGCGCGGGAGAAAGAACCGGTGGTGCAAGTTACGGATTTCAGAAGACATTTTGGGTTGGAAGAGAATGTATGACTATGCCATGAGAAAGACCGTGGAAAAGATATTTTTCAAACTTGCAGTAAAGAATCGGGAACAGTTGGAACGAATCCACAATAAGATCGAAGAAATAAGACGTGACCCACATCGTTACAAAAACCTGAGGAGTCCGCTACAGCACTTGAAACGAGTGCATGTAGACAAAAGCTATGTCCTTGTATTTTCTGTGGATGAATATAATAAACTGGTAATAATCGAGGATTACGACCACCACGATAAGATTTACAGACGGTGATACTGGTCGCAACTCAAAACCCTCTGGTTTTGGTCACAACAGCGAGTTGTTGATGGTGCATAAGTGATCTCATGCAGTACATGATCAACCGCTACGATGTCAGGTACCCGAGCTTCGATATGCACAAGAGTAACGACAGGTGAGGTGATCGACGAATGGTAACACGAGGCCGGGATACGAAACACTGCATCGAGCATTTCAAGCACGACAAGACCGAAGCAGGTGCTGCAAAGCTCTTCATCTGCCTGCAGGACAACCGTGAGACGATGGTCTGGGATGGCGATCTTAAGCGGCTGCGGAACATGGCAGAGGAATGGGACGACACATGGGCACCGCTGATGGAAGAGATGACCGAACTGCTCAGAATAACAGACTGGGGCTCGTACGTGCGGATGAAGACAAAGTATAATTTAACGCAGTACTGAAAGGTACTTTGTGGATATGGGCGCGATGGATGCGTTCATATTTTGTTTTTTTTGTTTCTGACAGTCCCCAGTCCTGGCAGTGCCAGAGTCCCAAACCTTAATTAGGTTATGCAGCATCAATTGAGATGATGACTATATCATGCAGGCTTATCGAATTCAGGAGCAGGGGCTGGATCTATGTCGAAGGGTCACGGACATGCCTCACCGATATCGAGCATGGTTTTTATGGAATCAGGAAGTCAGTCGAACAACTTATAGGTCCGGTTGCAGGCACAGTATATTACAATGCTGCAATCGAAGGCGGTATCGCGTATGTTCGGGGAGCACTCAGGTCTGGCAGCATCACAGAATCAGAGCAGGGTTTTAAGGATTGTGTGGATGCTTATGCGCAGCTAGGGTTCGGGGATTTCATCGTCGAAGAGATCGATTATGAACATGCAAAAGGTGTTGTTACGTGCAAGGATGCATTTGAGGGTTGGGCGTGGAAGAAGCATGGCGATACATCAAAAGCCTGTTATTACTCATGCGGCATCCTCACAGGATTTATGAGGGCGCTCACAGGAAGAGAGGATATAGAATGCGTTGAGACCGAATGTATTGCGGAGGGCGCAGATGCTTGCGTATTCGTGATCGCACCAAAGAAAGAGCTGGTTGAGCAGAGATTGATGGTATGAGAGATGATTACGAGATCGGAGCACGCGGATTGTAAAAGCTTATGTATCCACCCATCCAATCACGAACCAAATACAAGGAGGATATCAGATGACTAACAAAATCGAGTATGCGCATCGCGCATTTATGGGCTTGGGAGCGGCGATCTGGGAACTGTTCGGAAAGTCAAGTCAGGAGCAGACCAATCTCTTCACCTCATATATCGGTGCTGAAATCGGCAAACTCCTCCTCGAGAAGGGCCTAGTGAATAAGGATACACCGGTAAAAGAGTTGATCGAGATAATCACAGACGAACTCGAAGTTGGAGAGGAACCTGAGATCACCGAAAGAGATGGTTCGATTACGCTTACGATCAGAAAATGTAATATCTGTCCGACGAAGGTTGGAGGAGCTGCCTTCGAGACTACGGTATGCCCGATCCCGGGAATTATCAGGGGTGCAATCGATGCTGTGAAGGGCACCAGAGGAGAGGGTTATGCAAAACTCGAACCAGGAGAGGAATGTGAGATAACAGAGAAGGTGAGATCGTGACACCAGGCTTCTATGCAGCCTCCGCAGCCAGAAAGGTTTTTGGTGAGCGGTTCCAGATAAGAATAACCAATGAAACCGCGAAACTCGGGGATTACGTGGTGACCTTTGAGTTGATCGGGTAGGTGAGTCGGATGCCTGAAACCAAGAAAGAAAGACTGGACATGATTCTTGCCAGATTCGGAGAAGTCGGGCAGATCAAAGCCGTTGGCATCGTCTCCAAGGAAGGACTGCTGATAACAGCTCGCATGCCGCCAGAGATGAATGAGCGGATCGTTGCAGCACTCTGCTCCACGATCATGGCAAGCGCTGAGACTGCCAGTACACAGATGGGGACAGGAGCGGTGAGTGATATTCATGTGAAGACCGCGCAGGGAACGATACTGCTCCAGCCAGCCGGTGAAAAGGCAATCTTGATCGCACTGGCAGAATCCGGCGCTCAACTCGGACTGATTATGATGGAGATCGAAACGAGAGCGAAACAGGTGCAGGAGATCCTTGAAGAGGTATAACATGGTGAAAGACGCCGAATGCAAGCGTAAGACCTATATTCCTATGCTCGATGAACTGCTTGGTGGTGGCATGCCTGCCGGCACCTCGATATTGTTCACATCGATGCCAGGCATCACGTCTGAGGTTTTCGGGTATCAGATCATTGCCGAGCGCATGCGCAACGAGAGGGATGTTTGCTTCATCTATACAAACACCAGAACACCTGTTGAGATCGAACACGTATTTCAGAGATATGGATGGGATTTGCGATCACCGCTTGACTCAGGTCAGGCATTCTTTGTCGATTCCATATCTCCGATGATGGGGATGCCAGCAATCGGCAGGTACGTGGTCGATGATTTTGCAGAAAGTGAGGAGACAGTCACGAACGCGATCTCTGATATCGCAGGAGGAACCGCTGTAATTGACAATATCGCAACGCTTCTCGATTCCATCGGTGTTGATCAGACATTCGACCTGATCGAGCGATTGAATAAGGAGGCACGATCGAACGATGTGGATATGGTATACATGTTCACACGATGGAACTATGAGAAAGTGATGCTCGATAGACTGTCTGATATCGTTGACTGCGAAATTAAACTCTTCAGTGTCGAGGAGAAGGTAATTTATCGGCAGGTCTTTGCAATCACAAAGTCAAACTGGATAAAGACTTCCGGAAGCAAGATATTCTTCGAGGTTTTGGAACCTGGTGGTGTCAGGGTATTTATACCAAAACTGCTGGTAACAGGTCCGTACAATGCCGGAAAAACGACATTCGCCCATGCAATTGCTCCGGATACTGTTTCAGTAGAGCGACAAACCTTTGAACTATTTCCTACGACGGTCGGGCTCGATATTGGACATGTCGATTACAAAGGGTTCTCAGCTGACGTATTTGGCACCCCGGGTCAGGAACGGTTCGATCTTCTGCTCGAACCGCTTGGAAGAGAGGCTATCGGTACTTTTGTCGTGATCGATTCGACAAAGCCAGAGACGTTCGTGCGTGCAAAGGAGATGATCCGGATGTGCCGTACAGAGGCGATACCAAAGGTAATAATCGCCAACAAGCAGGACCTTCCAAACGCATTGTCGCCTGATGAGATCAAGAAGAGGATGGCACTCTGGGAGGATGTTCCGATCGTGCCGGTATCGGCAGCAAACAAACAGGGACTTGATGAGGCTCTGGACATTTTATTCAGCCTCATATACAGGGTATGATTCCAAAAATAAGATCGGGAATTGCGGGTTTTGATAATCTGACAGGTGGTCTGCCAGAGAATACGATGACTCTGGTTTATGGTCCGCCAAAGACTGGGAAATCCATATTCTGCTATCAGTTCCTCCGCCAGTCCGCAGAAGAAGGGGATCTGTGCATGTATCTGATGACGGATTATAATTTATCTCAACTTGAACAGCAGATGATGGCTTTTAACTGGTTCATCCATGATTACATCTCAAACAAAAGGTTATATGTGATCGATACGGCATCAGGCTCGGTTGGCGCGATACAAAAAGAGACCAAGAATATGATGGTATCCTTTCCGCAGAATCCAACCGATATCGCAAGCAAGCTCATCCAGCAACTGCAATCCGTCTATCAGCAGGCACAGCGATTCCGGTCGGTTCTGGATTCATCGACCACCCTCTTTGCATTCAACTCACCGATCCTGATCATCAGGGTACTCAAGTCATACACCATGCGGATCAAGATGGCTGGTGGCACCGGTATCATCACATACACCGAGGGATCAGCCGAGCCGCAGATTGAGACGATGCTGAAAGCGACTGCGGACAACATCATCCATCTCGATGGCGAGGAACTCACCATTGAGGCAATGGCTGGACTCAAACACGAGAAGGCGAGTTACAGGATCAGTGATGATGGGATCGTGGTGCAGTAGTGATCGGACTAATCATTTGGTACGTGTTTAGCCACTCAACATCGTCCTCTTGACAGAGTAATGCGGTTATAATATGGAAGTTTTATGGTCAAAAATTTCTGATTCTGACTGATTCTGTGGTTTTCAAAAGACGCCGAAAGATTCTTTCTCGCCATAGCGTCTTTGCGACCTTGCGTTCTCATTCTCCAGTTTAACGCAAAGGCGAGAGAGACGAGAAAGAAAGACGCCCGCGTTTTTCCACATACGATAGAGAGCTACCGTTAGGTACATGTTCAATATTGTGTGGAGTTCTTAAATGGATCCAATGTCACAGACAACCAGTAATCTGTGAAATCAGTGTTAATCTGTGTCTGATAAAGTTTTTAGACACAGATTACACTGATTTTACCGTTCTATCGTATTCGCATTCGATCTCTGATTTACCACAACTTATTGAGCATGTTTTTTCTTCGAGCCAGAACCCGCAGCTGTCTTTTTGATTCGATAATAGTTAAGCGGATGCTTGATCCTTGCGCATAGATCATCAGCGCCAGTACAATTCCCGTACGTCTTCATCGCATCGCAACCAGGTGCGGTGTATTCGCGTCCTGCGATATGCTCGACCTGATATCTGGTTCGTGACTCATCAAAGTCCGGTGATCCACCGAACATTTGAACAATCCCATTCACATCCATGCCGATATTCAGCAGAAACGAGGTGACTGCAAATCTTGCTGAATGCGGAAGGTTGATACCTTGCTGAAGTCTTGCGATCATATCTACGATGCACGGCGGAAATGCCTCGGTACAAACTGCGCCTTTGATATCAAACTCGGTTTTTCGCGTTCCAAGCGATTCATTCACAGCACTGATGTATCTTGATAATGCATCGCAGATTTCAGACGGGATATCAAGCGGCAGATCATGCTGTATGCGATCGCTGATCGCCTCCTGTAATAATCGTGTAAACTTATCTTGTGAAAGTGAAACCCAGCCGCGATGCAGCCTTCTGTTCACCAGTTTCCATCCGGGATCATGCATGCGGTGGGCGTATCTGATATAATCGGTAAAATGCATTCTGAATACATGGTCAGACACATCAACATGCATATTGAACTCAGCTCCCATCGCTATCAGGAAATCCTGCGGTTCGGTTTTAAGAGAGTCATAGACTGCTTTTGCCTCTGCAAGAGCATATCTGCGGATCAGATACGAATCATTGATGCAGGATATGATCATTCTGGCGATCGGATATGATAGCAGTTCGATCTCTGCCTGAATCTCTGTATCGACAGTCTTCTCGATTCTGCCCTCGACTGCCTGAATCACCCGTTCCATGCTGCGGACGCGGACGCGATCATATACACGTTTACTGAGGAGATCCGGAATGGGGATTTCCAGTTCTCTGACATACGCAGTGGCTTCGGATGTGAAAGGATAGATCGCGAAACTGAAATCCGGAATCATACGCGTCTCTCTATATTTCTTGAGATGGGCCCACTGCGATTCGAACGCAGGACCGCTCGGTTTCCCATTATGGAACGAAGAATTATGAGCCGAGCGCTCTAACCTGGCTAAGCTATGGGCCCGCAGCGCCGCCAACAGGGCTCGAACCTGTGACATCTTGGTTAACAGCCAAGCACTCTACCAACTGAGTTATAGCGGCTTTCGATATACATCAATCATAACAGTATAGACTTAAACCTTATGCTTTGTACCCACAAGTTTATCATTATTGGGCATGTACGTATCTGTCATGGATTGCTCGTTACGGTTTCTCGGTGGATGCAGAGAGGTTGGCAGATCAGCGGTTATGATCGATGATGACATCCTGCTCGATTATGGGATGAAACCAGGCGAAGCGCCAGATCATCCGCCGTCATATCCATTGAATGGAAGCCGTCCGGAAACAGTCATCGTGTCGCACGGACATCTTGACCACTGCGGGCTGGTACCGAATATCATGGATATTCACCCGCGGGTTTATACCACGCCGATTACCAAATATCTCACTTCATTTCTTGCAAAGGATACGCTTTCAATCGCAAGACGCGCCGGGCAGATGCCGCCGTTCGATGCTCAGGATATCCAGGAGTTTTTGCGGTGCACCTGCGCCATCGATTACAGGGACGTCTTTTTGTGCGGCAGATATACCGCAGAGCTATACGATGCGGGACACATCCCTGGTTCGGCATCGGTTCTCCTCGAATCGGAAAACGGGATGAGGATACTTTATACCGGAGATGTGAATCTCACAGATACATATCTTCTGCATCGATCCGAGCAGCAGCCGAAAGCCGATATCCTGATCATCGAGAGTACGTATTATGGTACCGATCACACGCCAAGAAAGGAACTGGAACGTGCATTCATCGATTCGATCCGCGAGACGATCGACCGCGGTGGCAATGCAATCATCCCGTGTTTTGCGATCGGGAGAACCCAGGAGATCGTAATGATCCTGCATAAACATGGGCTACATCCGTACATTGACGGGATGGGAATCGATGTCTTCCGCAAGATCATCCAATATCCCGAGTATCTGCGTGATTCGGATGCACTCCAGCAAGCATTCGATAATAGCACCGTGGTGAAACCGGAGACGCGGTCGCGAATACTGAAGAATGCCATCATCGTCACGACTGCAGGGATGCTGAACGGCGGACCTGCACTGTATTACATCAGCAAGATACACGGCGATCGGTCCAGCAAGATTCTGCTGACAGGCTATCAGGTCGAAGGCACCAATGGTTATCATGCTCTCAGACACGGGCATCTGACTGTAGGAAAGCGGGTACTGCACCTGGGAATGGAAGTGGAACAGTATGATTTCTCTGCTCATTGCGGGGATTCCGAGTTAAAGGAGATTGTACGCAGATTCTCAGGTCTCGGCGGCGAGATCGTGTTTGCTATGCATGGCGACCGTGCCGATGATTTTGCAGCATGGATTAAAGAGCACGAGATCGATGCAACAGCGCCGGCGAACGGCGATTTTTTCATGATCGAATAGAAAAATACGACGAGAGGGGGATTTGAACCCCCGAGGTGCAGTGCACCACTGGATTAGCAATCCAGCGCCATACCGGGCTTGGCTATCTCGTCACCACAGTAACGGATTGTGGGTATTGGTATTAACGTTTTCTGAACGATGGGGCTTCATATCATCTGGTGTTGTGCGAACGTTTTGAAGTTACTCAATTCAGGGTCTCGTGTTCTGTCGCTTCAGGGTTATCGGATATCCGGAAGAATCAGAGTTGGAGCCTAAACACACCCGCGTTAGGTTGGCAGTCCTCTCGTGGGATGCTCTTATATGGGCACTGTCAAATTTTCCAGTGAAATCACCATATCCTCAAGTTTTACCGCAGAGTACGCGGAGAACGCAGAGGCATCAGAAAACCCAGCGAGGATTGAAGCGGTCTTAAACTCTGCGCCCTCTGCGATCTCCGCGGTGATAAATCACTGGGTTTTTAGACAGTGGCTCTTATATGGGAGAATTTCAAGCAATCAACGATGCCAGTACCGCAAGCAGCATCGTGACATAGATCGCCTGAAAACTCCCTGCGCCACCGATACTGATCCTTGCGCTCCCCTGCCGTTCGGGATCGATTGCGCCGAGAACGGTGCATAACCCGATCAGGATGCCGATAACACCAGCAGCAAACGCCACGGTTGCGGCTTCGCCTGATGCCAGCAATAGCGCAAGCGTAAGTGGTACGATTCCGATGTAATCCGGAAGTTTGATCCCGACTCCGTCCTGAAAGACTGCAATGATATGGGTCACCGCGATCATAATGATGCCAATCTCGATTGATGCAAGATTCGGAGATGTCACGCCGAGATAGCACGCAGCCACGAATGGTATCACGAATCCACCAAGATTGATCGTGATTATCGTGTCAAAAAAACGTTTCTTCTCAGAAAAATCTCGTTCCAGCGGGACTGAATGTATCTCCTCGAGTAGATGTACTGCTTCCCTCGTGTAACATGGTTTTCGCATCCGTTTGCGTGCAACCGGAATCTCGATGCCCCCTGTCAGAAGGACAATCGCCAACAAGCATGATGGCAGTATGCTTGCACCGGCACGGATCTGAATACCAATTATTATGAGAACGATAATCCAGAAGAGAATCAGTGTTGTGTGGTTTGCGCCTCGCATCTTTCTTCCTCGATCTGTTTCATGCCATCGCTGTGTGCTATCTGTTTTCTATCTGATCCAAACACCCGAATCCCATACAC
>JAYEGV010000102.1:0-10883 GCA_034659235.1 Methanobacteriota archaeon | reverse complement strand
ATCATTCACCAGTGGCTGGGATATACCTGAAGCAATAGCAAAGGCTATAACCGCAATTGCATCATCAAGCCCGACCACCGCGAGTAACGTTGTGGTGAAGGGACCTTTCGCCCTGTATTCACTGATTATCGCCATCGTTGCTGCCGGAGCAGTTGCACATGATACCGCACCTATGATAAAAGCCATGGGAAAGTAAGTCTGCCAGAACGTTTCGCATGGAATGATTAAACTGCCCAGACTGGCTAAAACCAGGGTAACCAGAAACCATGCCCCCAGACTTTGAAAAGCTGTTATCCAAGCGATGCTCTTCGCTAATCGTTGTAAGTCCGCCCAGTGAAGACTGCCACCGATCAGATATGCGATGATCCCGAGAGCAACGTCAGTAATTAAATTCAACTCTCCTACAGTCTCTCTTGGTATTATGTTCAGAAGGGAAGGACTCAACAAGACACCGATGATAATATAGCCAGTAATCATAGGAAATTTGAGTTTTGCCAATGCTAACCCACCGAGAAAACCGACAACTATCATTATTCCCACTGCTAATATCAGGTTCATCGCTTTCAAGACTTTGTTTTATTTTTAGATGGGGGGTTTTATGAACGCATAAAATTTTCCTATTAAGTGGTGTAACGTTATCTCTCCAATTATTTCATCGTTTTCCACCACTGGAATTCTCCTTATTCTATGAAACACCATTTTATTCAATGCGTCTTCCACTTTTTCATCCGGTTCGCATCTTACCGGATTCCTGGACATGATGTGCTCTGCTTTTTCAAAGATCTCATAATGCAAATGTTTTTTATCGGGCAATCCAAAGTATGAAGCTTTTTTTGTTGGAGAAAAAATATTTAAAATATCATGCTCTGTTATTATTCCTATCAGCTTTCTGCTTTCCTTGCTTTCAACAACCCAGACATGATCGCTCACGGTCAGGATATATAAAACGTAGTCTATACTCGCATCTTTTTCTATCAGGGGCAGATCTTCTACCCTCTTATCCATGATATCCTTCGCAAGGATCTCATGAAATTCTGGTATCAACTTTTTTCCTTCTGCCATTCTTCCTCTGACATAAAAAGGAACATCTTCATGGCATAAAAGCCTTGTCAGGATGAATGTGAGTCTCGTCGAAGAAGAGATGCATCACCCAAGCAGATACAGCACGATCGGTGTTATGAGTGTCTCGATTACGGCTGCGATGAATAAGAGTGGAAGAATCCATCTGAAATAGAAGGATATCGATCGCTTCAGCTCGGATAATATATCTTCATTGGAGATCTCCCTTTTTATCCTCGAGATAGTCATCATCCCAAGACGCGTTCCGAGAGCCGCGCTTATAAGGATCATCGGTAGTTCGATTATGCCATGCGGCAGGATCGCTGCTGCCACATATACGGGTCCTGATGTGCGTGTATACTCACACATCACGATGCCGAGAATGTATCCATTGTATGCGATAAAACCGATCGGAATTATTATAAGCATTCCAAATATTATTACAAGAAAAGCTTTGAGTGCGTTATTTAGAAAGATAACAGATAAGATTAAGAGCGGATTCAGATCCTTGATCCATTCGAACGTGGTATCGAGTTCATGGACCATCCTTGCAGATTCGGAGGGATTTGAGACCGCATACATATATCCGGATATTACCGAGATTATGAAGACGAGCGTTATGAATGCGATGTATTTTTTGAGCGAATCCATTGTGATCACACCCCAAACAGGATTCTCAGTGTGTTTCTACATGCCGGAGACAGTCCAAGCACGAGGATTGCAAGTTTCAACAGATCCCTGAGTTCGATCTCATCGAACTCGCTGTCGATCAGATACAGCGCAGGGATGAAGACGATCAGTTTGAGCGGATACATCACCGCACCTGTGCCTGTGAGACCGACCAGATATTTTTCCACCACATGCTTGCCGTGATAACCGAGAAGATCGATGCCCACGGTGGTCGAGGATGCATCAAAGAGATGCGATCCAAGAATCGCTATATTGAATTTATCGCACAAGAATTTGATCCCTGTGCGCTCAGCGATTAGATAGATCGATGCGGTGAAGAGAATGGTCAGTATCGCAATCAGCAGTGCTTCTGCCGGATGGGTGATCTGTTCATGCGACAAAAGCACGCAAACAGTAACAGACGCAAGACCCAATCCAATGCTGGAGAATGGTTTGTAGTACCGTTTTTTATAGATCCGAAGCGACGCCGCAAGCGATATTATTGTTATGAAAAACACAACAAAATATATGATTGGTGTTATGAATATGTACCGGAGCGGTGGAGAGAAGATATCAGCATCCTCAAGAACACGAAGACTCGATCCGAAGAGAACATAGCACGCAACCCCTGTTATAAACTGTCTGTCGATTACGATGTTGAAATATGTAAGTATCCTGAGCACAGCGACGATGCAGAGACCGAGCACGGCTGCCCATGTGATAGTATTCACTGGATTGTAGCCTGTGTCATATATAATTGGGTACACATAATATTTATATATAAATTCCTGGATTTCTGGTAACATGGTATCTGGCTATGCTTGAATATACGATCACAGGGATAACATGATCGGTGGTGAAAACGTTTCATAATCATGAAGATTCATGCGAAAAGCCCTACAGTGGTAGACTAAGAAGACGCGATTACTCGCGCCTCCTCGTCTAAGAACCGTACGTGCGACTTTCACCGCATACGGCTGCCTTCGGCGCCGCTTCGCAGATCGTAGACAAGCATTTTGTAACCCTCTCTGTATCGGGCATGTGATCGAGCATGCGAAGGGCAGGGTGCAGTTTCAAAAAAAGACGTGAACTTCCGACACGCCAAAGTATTAATACCAAATAAATCACAAAATGATAATGTGAACAATTTAAATATCATATTTGCCATTTTAATTGGATACTGGCTTCTCGTCATCTTTCTTGATAAACAGGGCATTCTGGAGCGCTACAATATCTCGGCATTCGGACCCATACTGATGATCCGCACCAGACGCGGGCAGAAACTACTATCGACACTGGCACGTCCGCGCAGATTCTGGAGATTATTTGGAGATGTGGGCATACCGATGATGCTGATTGGAATGTTTATCATGTTCATGCTGGTTATTCTGACAGATTATGCAATGCTGCAATCATTGTATAATCATGCGATGCCTGTACCCGAAAAATACAATGCTCCACAGAACATCTTCTTAATTCCCGGTTTAAACGAGTTCATTCCTCTTGTCTGGGGTGCGATCGGGCTGATCGTCACGCTGGTGGTACATGAACTTGCACATGCGGTTCTTTGCAGGGTCGAGGGTGTCGATGTCAAATCGATGGGTCTACTTACTCTAATCGTTCCGATCGGAGGATTTGCAGAGCCGGATGAAGAGCAGTTGTTCGGAAAGAAGGAAGAATCAAAGAAGAGTGCTACCGAATCCGGTTATGACCGGCAGGTCAGTGAGATCGTAACCGTCAGCAACGGAATATCCAGAAAGTCGCGGATGAGGATACTTGTAGCAGGCGTCATGGCGAACTTTGTTGTTGCATTGATCGCATTTTCTCTCTTCTTTGGTCCTGTTATTGGAGGAATAGCGCCAGTCAGTGATGTTGTGATCGCATCGGTCGAAGAGAACTCATCTGCAGCGCAGGCAGGCATAAAAGAGGGTATGGCGGTAACAAAGGTGGACAATACCACAATCAGAACCGTGCATGATTTCTACAGCCATATAGCTGCCAGAGCAGATACGCCGATGGTCATATCTGTGCAGGAGGGGCAGACACATAAGATATGTACAATCGCAGAGCAGGATGCTGCCATGCGAGGTGGGGTCACGATCTGGCGTGTTATGCCAGATTCCGCTGCAGCGCAGGCAAATCTCACGGAAGATATGAACATCATACAGATCAATGATACAAGAATCAGCAATACCACTGATTTCGTTGCGTTTTTGAATACAACCGCACCGAATCAGACAATTGAAGTATTTTTTGCAGACAATAACAGAACGATTGTGAAACTTGGCTCTTCGCCAGACCGCAGTTGCGGATACATGGGTGTTATCGCCGTGACAAGGCTCGAATTTGCTGGCATGACGATCGGCGGTTATCCAGCCGCTGAGAGACTGCACATCTTAAAGAACATTCCGGATCTGATACACAGGATCGAGGGCTGGCTCTTCATCTTCGCAATGCCGTTCATAGGATTTGATGGTAGTGGATTCAGCGGGTTCAGCAATACCATGCAATTCTATGAGCCTGTCGGATGGGCGGCAGGTCATGGTATCCTTGTCTTCTGGATAGCGAATGCGCTGCTCTGGATCGGCTGGATCAACTTCTATGCAGGATTGTTCAACTGCCTGCCAGCGGTTCCAATGGATGGAGGACATATATTCAAGGATGTCATACATTCGCTCTTTGGGATGGTTGTGAGTGACCACGGTGCAGAGCAGTTATCAAAGGGCATAGCAGTAGCATTCGCGATACTGATCCTGGTTTCGTTCGTGTTTATGATTCTTGGTCCATACATTGTGCATGGATTTTAGTGAAGTTCGTTCACCAGAGCCCCACCACCCTTCGCCTTCAATTCCTGCCCGAGCCGGTGGGCGTGTTCCGCATACCCTTCCACAGGAATTACCTCATCGACTCTGACATACCGCTCACCGTCAGGAGATAACACCTCGGCACGCACCCTTATCTCATCATCCCCACCGCCAACCATATTTGCAAATGCGCCGATAGGAATACTGCATCCTCCGCCAAGAACACTGATTATAATCCGCTCAATCTCGGTCTCGATTCTTGTCTGATGATGATCAAGTGCATGCACCACATCTTCTGCCTCGGAGTTTTGGAGTGTTACAACAGCAATTGTGCCCTGATTGGCTGATGGTATGAAATGATCGATGTCGAGCCGCTCGAATTTAATATCCCACCCCATCCGTGTAAGTCCTGCCTCTGCGAGCATAATTCCATCATAGATGCCATCGCGCAATTTTCTCATGCGGGTATTGATGTTCCCGCGCAGATCAACGATATCGAGATCGCTCCGGAATCGGTTCAGTTGGGCTCTGCGGCGCATCGAGGATGTGCCGATGACAGCGCCAGCTGGCATCTCGTCGATTGTTATGTTGTTTGTGATCATCACATCGTAAGGGGGGTCACGCTCAAGAATCGCTGCAGTCACCAGTTGATCCGGACGGACTGTGGGAATGTCCTTCATCGAATGGACTGCAATATCAATACTGCCAGCAAGCGAGTGTTCATCGATCTCACGTACAAACGCTCCAACACCTGACAGTTCATGCAGCGGACGATCCGTAATCGCATCGCCGCGTGTCTTGATGATGCGAATCTCGGTTTTGATCCCGAGATTGTACAATCGTTCGGCAACGATCTTTGCCTGTGCGAGTGCAAGCATGCTTCCGCGTGTTCCAATGATCATACGTGCTGTTGTTGGTTGCGATGTGTATAAATGTTGTTTACAACGAAACTCTTATATATTATAAAATGTTAGGACAATATATATGACCATTTCAGATGGGACTGGGAACCTTATCGATCGATTCATCGAGTCCGAGATGATTATTTCGAGAGGATTCCTGGTGTCTGCCCGGAAGATGTCTGGAGATGGTTATAAGGCGATCATCCGAAATCTCTCACATGAATATGGAGAAAATATTATCAAATATCTTGCAGGTGATACTGTCATGACCGATATCGAGAAACTGCAGTTGTTGTTCGAGCGTGGTGTTATACGTTTTGATTTAACAGAGGATTGATTATGACAGTATCAGAAATGCTCGGCAAGGTTTTATCAGATCTCATGAAGACCGGGGAGATCGAATCAAGCGTAATTGCAAGCCGAGATGGATTACTCATGACATCACAGATGCAGAAAGGTGATGATGAGACATTTGCTGCCATGTCTGCAACGATGCTTGGCGCTGCAGAAACTGCGTCCACCGAACTGGAAAGAGGAATTCCGGATCGGGTGATCGTTGAATCGAACGATGGAAAATTGATTGCAATCGGTGCCGGACCGAAGGCGCTGGTGGTGGTGCTCACTCCATCGGATGCCGGTCTCGGACTCGTACTCGTGGAACTTGGTAAGGCAGCAGAGAAGATCAAGAAAATTCTAACCTGAAGGTGATTTTTTGTGGATTGAACTCGATGGCTGGATGGCAAAACTCAGATTTTCTGCCTGCCATCTGATACCAGGTCACCCGAAATGCGGGAGACTGCACGGGCATACGTATGCAGTGAGCGTGAAGATATACGGCGAACGAACAGACGAGTTCATAATCGATTTCGAACTGTTAAAGGAGACGGTCGCAGAAATATGTAATCACCTTGATCATCATATTATTGTTGCAAAGAATGATTCCAGACTGCGCATAACAGCGAGTGGTGACAGCATAATCGTTGACATCGGCGAGAAAAACTATCATTTTCCAATCGATGACGTTGTTTTCATACCGACCGATTCGACAAGTGCGGAGAGTCTGTGCGAGTATGTTGCGTCCGAACTCGCTTATAGAATGCCTTCCAATATCAGCAAAATAGAGGTGCGCATCGACGAGGGGATCGGGCAGGGCGCAGGATGTGACCTGAACATTGAGGATACATGAACATACTTTGCTGCTACAATGTCAACATCGACTCGGTATGCACCGTCGACGGAGCAAAGATCACGGATTATATCAAAAGCCATGAGATCAAAGATCCTCCTGATCAAATCCGAGATATGAGCGATTTTCTTGCGCTTCTTCTGATGTGTATGGAAAACGGAACCGGTGGCGAGTATCTGCTCGAAACACCTGCTGCAATCAGGGAATCATCATTTCTGATAAAAAATTCACCAGTGCTGCGTCTGGGCGGGAACGCCGGAATCGCTGCGGATGTTCTGTCCAATCTCGGTGCAACGCTTGTAATTCCGAATGTGGCATCTCTATCGCGAAGGCAGGCAGACCTGTTATCAGGAGATGCGATACAAATTCCGGTTTATATAGATGATGAGGTTGTTCTGTCAAAGCCTTACGATGCTGTCAGAGACCGGGAAGAAGCGATACATTATGTCTTTCTCTTTGAGAAGGGAACGGAGATCACACTGCCTGGCAGAACGATCAGAGCGCCCGACAACAATCGCATCATAGCAACGTATGATCCGAAAAACATTGCCATGCATGTTGATGCTGCGTTCAAAGACTTTTCTGATGCGCATATTGCAGAGATGAATGGTGCACTGGTTTCCGGATTCCATTTATTACGCAATACGTATCCGGATGGATTGACATACATCGATCAGATACACCGCGTCATAGAACAATTGAAAGGGTGGAAATCGTCAAATCCGAATTTAATGATACATTTTGAATCAGGAGACTTTTTAGATGGCGATATCAGAGAACATGTAATTTCCTACATCTCTGATGTTGTGGACAGCATTGGCATGAATGAAGAGGAATTTCTTAAGGGAGATGTCGATTTTTCAGCAATAAATATCATTGAAAAAGCTATACAAGCAATCGACAAACTTGGAATATCAAGATTATGCATCCATACCCGAGATTTTATCGTGAGCATCTTTGATCCCGCATATATCGATGCAGCATCCGAGATCGATGCACTGAACTTTGGTGCATCAGCATCCGCTGCTCGTGCAAGGGCAGGATATGTGAATCAAGAATCGATTCATGCTGCAATCAGAAATCTGAAACCAAACACTGATGGAATTCGTGAATGCTCGATGTTACAGGAACATTTCAATGGAAAAAGAATCGGAAAAGGTGTACATCTGGAATTAAACGATTATTCAGTCTGCATCGTACCATCATTATGGTGTGCGCATCCCGTAACCACGGTTGGACTGGGCGACACCATGACCGCGGCTGTATTTCTGCGAGAACTGGAGCGTTGTCAGTAGTCATACTTCCTGTGATAACCCCTTGGTGTTATGATCCTCTTCTTCCAGATTCTTGACTCGCTGTTACCGATGATAACAGTGGTATGCATGTCAATGAAATCATCGTAATCAAGCACATCTTCAATCGTGGTTACAATGGTGCTTTCTCCTTCTCGGAATGCATTCTTTACAATTCCTACCGGCACTGATCCGGATTTATATCTTCTGATTATTTCCATACATTTACTGAAGTTTGTATTGCGGTTCCTGCTCTTCGGATTGTACAGAACGATCACGAAGTCAGATGCTGCCGCGCTCGAAAGCCTCTTTTCAATATCCTCCCATGGCGTCAGTAGATCACTCAGGCTTATCGTCGCAAAATCGCCTGTGATCGGCGACCCGATGATGCTTGCCGCTGCGCTTGCCGCTGTCACACCCGGAATTACCTCTATTTCGACATTACTATCTTCTTTTTCTGCGATTTCCAGCACAATCCCTGCCATCCCATAGATTCCGGCATCTCCCCCGCTGATGATGGATACGATGCTCCCACTTGATGCCAGTTCCAGCGCGTGTTTGGCACGCGCAATCTCCTTTCCCATGGAACTGGTTATGATCTTCTTACCTGATAACAATGATCCGATATAATCGAGATACGTAGCATTGCCGATGATGCAGTGCGATTCTGATATCGCATTCTGTGCAGCAACAGTCATCAAATCCGGATGTCCGGGACCGATGCCGATTATGTATAGTTTACTTTCTTCGAGAGCCATGTCCTGTCATCACATCCTTTATCGTATGAGCAATCAACGAAACCTTTATCTTCTACACCCTCAAGTATATGTTACTGTTTGATGCATATAGCAACCAACATTGCTATAGAAGGGTGAAGAACGAGTTGATCTCATCTCGTTTGATGAAACCGTGTATACATGCGATCTGGACGCTTACTGAATTAGTAAGACGGATTCTGGTAATTATGCCATTTGGTGGATAGTTCGGCTCAAGTGCTGACGAAGGACGTGCCAAGCTGCGATAAGCTCCGGCGAGGTGCATGGAACCATTGAACCGGAGATCTCCGAATGAGACTTCTTGATGTGACGCGAGTCGCATTGATCCTTCGGGATCGGGAACGCTCCGAATTGAAACATCTCAGTAGGAGCAGGAAGAGAAATCAATTGAGATGCTGTGAGTAACGGCGAGTGAAATCAGCAGAGTTCAAACCGAATCTTTTTTCGAGAGAAAAAAGAGATGTGGTGTTGCAGAGCAGATCATATACCGTCCAGACCAGTTAAGTCGAACTCATCTGGAACGTTGGGCTACAGAGCGTGATAGCCGCGTAGACGTAAACTGGTGGATTGTGATCTGTTTCTCGAGTACCGTGGGTCGGAAATCCCGCGGAAATCTGGGAGACATCAACTTCCAAAACTAAATACAACTTGAGACCGATAGCAGAGTAGTACCGTGAGGGAAGACTGAAAAGCATCCAAAAGATGGAGGTGCAAAGTGCTTGAAACCAAATGGTGATGGTGTGGTATGGCGCAAAAGGTTCTTCGTCGCGAAGGAGGCAGTCGCGAGGCTGTAGTACGGGCGGCGTTGCCGGTGTCATATCGTACGTTTTGAAGAACGGGCCAGGGAGTGTATCTTGGTGGCGAGACTAACGCTTGAAAAGCGGAAGTCGAAGCGAAAGCGATAATGCACGTAGCCCGAATGGGCATGGTGCGAGGTATACAAGTGCCTGGAGTCACTGGGATACGACCCGAAGCCGGGCGATCTATGCGTGGGCAGGTTGAAGCGTGGCGAAAGCCGCGTGGAGGACCGTTAGCGGTACTGATATGCAAATCGTTCGCGTGACCTGCGTATAGGGGTGAAAGGCCAATCGAGCCCGGCATCATCTGGTTCCTTCCGAAACATGTCGCAGCATGACCTGATTGGAGATCGTTAGCGGTGTAGAGCACTGATTGGGGGTGTCGGGGGAGAAATCCCTCGTCCCCCTGTCAAACTCCAAAGCCGCTATCATCGTAGAAGATCGGAGTCCGGGCACGGGGTAAGCTCGTTGTCCGTAAGGGAAACAACCCGGACCGTGGTTAAGGTCCCCAAGTATCGGCTAAGTGTTAACACTAAAGGGCGTCCCAGGCCATAGACAACTGGAAGGTTAGCTTAGAAGCAGCTACCCTCTAAGGAGTGCGTAACAGCTCACCAGTCGAGGTTTGGGGCCCCGAAAATGGACGGGGCTCAAGCCGACCACCGATACCACGGAGTATTGAAAAATAATCTCGTAGGAAGGCGTCCTGTTTGGGCAGAAGCAGGGTTGTAAAATCCTGTGGACCATGCAGGAACGAAAATCCTGGTAATAGTAGCAGCAAAGTTAGGTGAGAATCCTAACCGCCGAAGGGGCTAGGTTTCCTCGGCAATGTTCGTCAGCCGAGGGTTAGTCGGTCCTAAGACGTACCGTAATTCGAGTACGCCGAAAGGGAAACAGGTTAATATTCCTGTACCATCTAAACTGTATCCGTAAGGACCTGACGCATCCGGATAGGTCGAGCAGCGTCGTCGCGCTGTTCAAGCACCGAAGCAGGTGGAGTGCCGTAATGGCGAGAAGCCTGCGAATGTGTGATGACTAAAGTCGACTGAGTCCAGGTGCCCGTGAAAAGGGAGTTTTGATGTCCGTACCGAGAACCGACACAGGTGCCCCTAGCTGAGAAGGCTAAGGCGTGTCGGATGACACTAGCTAAGGGAATTCGGCAAATTGGCTCCGTAACTTCGGGAGAAGGAGTGCCTGCCTTGTAAGAGGCAGGTCGCAGTGACCAGGGAGCTCTAACTGTCTAATAACAACATAGCGGATCGCGAACCTGTAAAGGCTAGTACGATCCGTGAATCCTGCCCAGTGCAGGTACCTGAAACCCCGGTTCAACGGGATGAAGGGCCTGTCAACGGCGGGGGTAACTATAACCCTCTTAAGGTAGCGTAGTACCTTGCCGCTTAA
>JAYEGV010000101.1:6259-10908 GCA_034659235.1 Methanobacteriota archaeon | reverse complement strand
CGGAAATATGCTGGATGCTGCTGCTTTTTATTCGCAGCAAGCAGCGGAAAAGGCATTGAAATCGATATACATCTCAAAGTTTAACAAACTGTGGAAGGCGCATGATCTGGTGAGAATTGCAAAGAGGGTTGAAGCACCGGCTAAAATTGTCAGATTATGCGCAAAAATTACTCCTGCATATACCGGCACTCGCTATCCCGATGTATGTAAAGAATATGACCGTAGAGATGTGGAAGAGATTTTAAGGAGTGCAAAGGAGGTACTGGAATGGGTGAAGAGGGATCTAAACTTATAAAAGCGTTAAAAGAGTTTAAAGATATTATCTGCCAAAAATATGATATAAAAGAGATGATATTATTTGGCTCTCAGGTGAGTGGAACAGCGGATGAGGATAGCGATGTTGATTTAATCGTAGTTGGCGATGAGTTTAAGGATAAAAGCTCGCTAAAAAGACCTTTTGACCTCTACCTGGAATGGACAATGGATTATCCGGTAGATTTTTTATGCTACACGCCAGAAGAATTTGAAGAGAAGCGAAAGGAGATAAGTATTGTTCGTCATGCGATAAACGAGGGGATTGCGATTTGAGTGGTTTTCAAGCGTTTGCATCTCCAAAAATAGTTTCGTATGCGGAAAATCTAACATGGTACAAGTGTAGCTGCCCTCCACAACTTTTCCGGCGGCGCATCCATCCGCCACCGCTACAACACAGATGCCCTGCCGCCCTCATCGCGACGAGTATACACAGCACGAACGGCGGCAGTGGGCGGCGAAAACACGCTCTGCTCAAACCGCAAAACCTATATCATCGCAAGCACAAGCAATCTACGAACATCATATTCGAGATACCTATAAGCATGACGATAGCGAGGCATCTTCAGAGTGAATAAAAAGCCGCAGCTTCAAATCCGAAACCTTAAAACATCAACAGACAATAATTCTATATATAGCCCACACGGAGGATTTTATATCAAGCAGGAGATATGGATCGAGAAGTACCGACCAATGAAACTATCGGATGTGGTCGGGCAGGACAATACAGTCAGTCGATTGATTTCGTATGTGCACACAAGGAACCTGCCGCACCTGCTCTTTACAGGTCCGCCTGGAGTCGGCAAGACCGCATCTGCTGTGTCTATCGCAAGGGAACTCTTTGGCGATGCATGGCATTCCAATTTCACGGAACTGAATGCCAGTGATGAACGCGGCATCGATGTGGTGCGGCACAAGATCAAGAACTTTGCAAGAACATCGCCTGTTGGAGATGCCGAATTCAAGATCATCTTTCTGGATGAGGCGGATGCTCTGACATCAGATGCCCAGTCTGCGCTGCGCAGAACAATGGAAAAGTACACCAGAACATGCAGATTCATATTATCATGCAATTATTCATCAAGAATCATAGATCCGATTCAATCGAGATGCGCGGTCTATCGATTTGGTCCGATAACGGATGAGGCAGTCGAGGAAAGAGTTCGGTATATTGCGGACTGCGAGCATCTTGATATCGCAGAGGATGGAATCGAGGCGATAAAATACGTGGCACGCGGTGACATGCGCAAGGCGATTAATGCTTTGCAAGCAGCGGCAATGCTCGGTACCAGTATCGGTCGCGATGCTATTTATCAGATAACAGCAACAGCTCGCCCGGAAGAGATCGAAAAACTCATCCTGAGTGCATACAAAGGGGATTTTGCAGAATCCCGCAGAAGACTGAATGATTTATTAACCAAACAGGGATTATCTGGCGAGGATATTGTCGGGCAGGTATACCGGGCGATGTTTGATGTCAGGGAAATACCCGACCGCAAAAAGATTGAATTGATAGATAAAATCGGAGAGACTGATTTCAGAATCACAGAAGGTGCGAACGAGCGAATACAACTTGAAGCGCTCCTTGCACGGTTTGTATTATCTGGAGGAATCTAATGAACAATCGAGTACCTACCGGAATACCCGGATT
The DNA here is from genome assembly GCA_034659235.1 of Methanobacteriota archaeon. Taxonomy (GTDB): domain Archaea; phylum Halobacteriota; class Methanosarcinia; order Methanosarcinales; family Methanogasteraceae; genus Methanogaster_B. The sequence goes on along the minus strand of JAYEGV010000101.1, from coordinate 8,945 downwards.
TGATGAATTGTGCGAAGGCGGACTCATCAATAATCGAACCTATCTGGTCTCCGGAACTTCCGGTACCGGCAAAACAAACTTCGCATTCCAGTTCCTGTACAGTGGAATTATGCAGTATGGTGAAAATGGCGTCTTTGTTGCAACCGAGGAACGCCCGGAGCAGATTCGAGAGAATCTTTTAAGATTCGGGTGGGACGTGCGGGCGATCGAGGAGGAAGGAAGACTCGCAATCATCGATGCATGTTCCACAAAGATCGGCATTCCATCACAGGAACGATATGTGGATGTACGACCATTCGATATGCGCGCTCTTCTTGATCAGATCATTGCGATACAGGATGTAATCAATGCGAAACGCGCTGTGATCGATTCGAGTACATCGATCGGATTCCATGTTCAGGATCCTGCAAAGATCAGGATCGAACTCTTGAAACTGAGCACAACCCTTGAGATTCTCGGTCTGACATCGATCATGACCTGTGAGATCATTGATGACAACCTGTACAGCAGATTCGGCGTCGAGAACTTTGTGACCGAGGGCACAATCATGCTGTACAACAAGCGGCGTGAAAACGTGCGTGTCCGCAGCATGGAGATCTTCAAGATGCGTGGATCAGATCACAGCAAGAACATCCACCCGTATGAGATCACGTCAGAAGGGATCGTCATCCATCCGCACGAAGAAGTCTACTAAAAGATGCGTCTCCACCTGGAGATTGACAATGATAGAGGCGAATAAAAAAGCAGCGATAAAGTTTGGGATTGATTTCAAACTCATAGAAGAGAAAACGGACATTCAGACGAACATTGATATTATAGGCAATGATCTTACTTTTATTGGTGTAAAAGAGCACGAAAGGACAAAGCATGTCCATCGTTTACATCCTTATCTCGGCAAGTTCATTCCTCAACTTGTTGAGGTTTTCCTGAAAAAATATTTCAGAAAAGGAGATACGATCCTTGATCCTTTTTCAGGCTCCGGAACGACACTGGTTGAAGCTAATGTGCTTGGGATGAACTCCATAGGAATAGAATTATCTCCTTTCAATGCGCTGATTCAAAAATCAAGACCGATGGGTATAATATTTCAGAAATTAAATTTAATTTAAGGAGGCATATATGAATATATTCAAAACAAGCATCGAGATAATCTGTGGCGAATATAGCTTTTTAGATACTCGGTTATTTGTTTGTAAAGACCTCCATGAGGCAGAGAGAATAGCAAATGAGCAGGTCGATAAAGAAAATTCGATGTATCCTGAGGAGACATTCTATAAACTACTATCAATCGAGGAATTCAATTATTTGGATAGTTACACAATCGATTATAGATTGAGTAAAATCTAATGCAGGATAATGCTAATCAACAAGGAGATGGACGAGTGAGAAATTTTTGGATAGTACCAGGATCAGAAGAAAATTGGAGACAAGCACTTATCACGAAAGGGATATGGGGGCTTAAAGACTCCACGCATGACAAGGTTTATTGGTTAGCGATCGAACCAAACGATTTGATACTCTTTTATGTAAGTGGCAAAGTTAAAGGGATTGTAGGATATGGAATTATCAGGAGCAAGTTCTACCAGGATGTCCCGTTGTGGAAAGCAGAGATACGAGAAGGTTGTGTAAAGTGGCCCCTTCGGTTTGAATTCGATGTAGATTTTCTTTTACCTGAAAATAGGTGGAAAGATGATAAGATATCGATGCCCGGTGGAGGGAGGTTTAGGCAACCGTTGATCCCTCAAAAATGGGAAGAAATCGAACCAATCCTTCAGACGTTGAATCCTGGCGTTGATATAGGCTCTTTGCGAGAAATTTCTCTACCTATTCCGCCTGTGAAAGCAGAGGAGATCTCGCCAACACATGAGGATATTAAGAACTTGTTGCAGGAAATTGGGAAGTTGCAAGGCTATATTGCCAATACTGAATTTTCGATGGGTGCGGAACGGTTAGATGTGGTCTGGAGAAGACTTGCTGAGTCTGTTCCAACATACGTCTTTGAAGTTCAGGTAAGTGGCGACCTCTATCACGCATTGGGAAAATTAAAGCATGCTTATGACATCTGGAACAGCCGGATTTTTCTTGCGGCATCATTGGATGAGTTGGGTTCCGTCAATCAGTTGCTCTCGGGGACATTTCATGAGATACAACCCGTGCTCAGGTTCATTGAGATAGAAAAGATTCAGAATTTGCATCAATCTAAACGGAATATTTATGAGATTGAGTGTGATTTGGGGTTAATTCCGTAAAAAGAAAGCAAAAAGAGCAGTAAGAAGATGGGAAAATAATACGGAATGATGTTCTACTTACGAGATTGAGAATAAAAGGTGAAGAAACCCACATCGACATTACAAGCGCAAAACCAAATATGAAGGAATTCGTGGCACTGAAATTGAAACTCCTTAGATGGACTGGTTTGGGACTGAGTCATGACCGAAACGCCAGTATCGTTACAAGACTCGCCATCCCATACAATCCATATCATCCCGAACCTTATGAGCGATGGACATTAAAGGGGCTGTACGATCTGGAAAGAGGAGAGATTTTAGTCGGTGAAGAATTCTGGAATTTTGTTGCAAGCGACAACATCTATGATGAGTTACTGGACATATTCCAAGATGTTGGAGAGGAGTTGCGATACGAAATCGATAAAAAATTTGCTGAATTCAGAAATGCGTCTCCATGA
>JAYEGV010000101.1:0-6159 GCA_034659235.1 Methanobacteriota archaeon | reverse complement strand
ATCGATTATGATAAATGCGATATCTGCGATGGACTCCGTTGTGGGCAGCTCTGTTCCGACAGATCGATCGTCCTCGATGCAACAGAACTATCCGTATTCTTTGAACGAGAATTCGACTGCGTGCTCGGACTCATGCTCGGTCCGGTTCAGCCATACAATGAGCATGTATGGTCATCCATCCTGCGCGAATCTGTCAGGGTCGTGCGGGCGGATGGCATGTTGATATTCACGTTTTACACCGAGAAAGAACTTAAATTCGCTGCAAAAGTGCTCGATAGTTGCGGGGTTGTCGGAGAGACGTTCGAGAACCTCCCTGATATCGGATATGACCGGTGGATGTACGCAGGTCACTGGAAGCGGTCAACTTTATAGCCACATCATCTGATAGATGATCACGATGCCAGTAATAGAAGTAAGTGATGCAACCCTGCGCCAGCTCGATCAGCTGCGCATTCGGATGCAGGCAGCCAGTTATGATGAGGCGATCAGGCATCTGCTCGGGATGGAACATATCAGACCCGTGTATATCAGGGAGCCGGAGCCAGAGCATCCGGATGATGGAATAGGAATATACAAGATAGAGTGATCAGATACGGGTTCATCCAACACTATCTCACGAGCGGCGCGCCGTATGACACATCCTCGAGTTCGACCACCTTCTGCCATAAGGAGATACAATCGCACTCGATTTCGAGTTCATTAATATCCTGCGAGAGTGAGAACCTCCTGATCGCATCAGCAGCATCACGATCACACTTTCCGCAGTTGTGCGGACCATGTCTCGAACCTGCGCCAACCGGATCGGATGTGATGATCACATCCGGATTTTCTGTTTTTGCACGCCGCAGCACCTCTATTGCACTCCATAACCATGGCGGACGGTAATCGCCGCGCCTCCAGAGTTTCTCTACAAGCGTCCCCTTCTGGACATTACAGAGATTAATCGAGATCGTTTCAGCATACGCAGACACATCGCGCACAGATTTGATAGTATCCCTGATTGCAGCACCTTCAGAGAGAAAAGGCGGCTTCAACAGTAGATAGGCTTTGACGCTTGAATCATGTTGGTGGGCGATCTCACTCGCATGAATGAAATTCCTGAACAAGAACCCCTTATTGATGCAATCCAACCGGATGTCGTCACTGCTCGTCTCAACTCCGATTGCAATCTCAAGTTCCTTGCGAATCACAGATTTGCAGGCAGCAACCGTCTCAGGTGTCACGAATTCGGGTCTTGTCTCGAGTAGCACCTTTATGACATCCGGATGTTCATCAAGCTCTCCAAGAATCGCAGATCTCGCTTCAAGCGGCATTTCACCAGCGTCCAGAAAACTGCCTGATGTGAATATCTTTACCATGAATTCTCCATCAGGGCGGCGGGTCATTGCATCCCGAAACTGCGCAACCAGATCATCCGGTGATGGCGGTACCGGTGCGCTATCCTGGATGAAACCGCACATTGTGCATCCCTGATGGTTCCTGCTCCAGTAGCAGCCATAAGTTCTTAAGACCATGGTCAGTGATGGAATCACGCTATCTGACAGTCGATCAAGTGAAGCCCATGCTGCAACTGGTTTATCCGGTGAATATATTTTTTTATGCATCAGATATATGATTGGTGAGGGTTGTGAAATTATTGTTTGATAATTCCATAAATTTTTTCAGCAACTTTGTTCTCTATTTCAGAAACTGGGAAGAGCTTTTTAGCTTTATCTTCAAATCTATCAATAAAATTGGGAAGAGAATCAAAATCTATTATCTCTTCAACTTTATACATACACTTCATTCCGTACCTTGAAAAGTAAAATCCAATCTCATTTATGTTGGATATATCAATCTTTTCGTCTCCAATTCCTCCGATTTTTCCAAGTACATAATATCCTATAATTTGATTAAACATTTCTCTACTTATCTCTAATTTTTTAGTTGTTTTTATATCAATCATCTGATTATCAATAACGATATCAGCGTCTGCACCCCCAACAAGTATGGACCCCACATTAAATGTTGGATTTAATAAACAATAAGAATCCGCCTTAAAATCTTCAATATTAACGAGAGAGATCAGGTTTCTCAAATCTTGAATATCATCCGTATTTACGATGCCCATATTTTCGTCTACGTAGCCTGCTCTATAAACTGGGTCAAGTTGAGCTAAAAGTATTGCACCCTTCAAAATATCTTCATTAAGCACTCCATTTTTTAAGAATTTAGAATACGCATCCTTGGCAAATTTCAAGTTCTTTACTGCCTTTTTATGAACCGATGGATTTACTTCTGTCAATTTACACGATATTTCTGCTACCCATGTCTTTTCTTTCGCTTTGGGGTTGTGGTATTTCAGATAAAATCTCATTAAATAATCAAAAGCGGTACCGATCATTGCGAAGTGGTTAGTAAGAGGCGGTGCTTTTATCTCGCCGAGAATTTTACCTCTCGGCTTCTTAAATTCATTAGCAAATAATTCTCTTACTTCCTTATTTTTAATAAATGATGTTAAACTCATTCTATCAACCTCCTTTTAATTTCAATATCTACATTACACCAAACACTCTTTCCCTATGATTGTGTGTAACGTAATATATCCGAACTCTTTGCTTCACGACACTGAAATATCTTTCAGATGACTTAACAATATCCGTTGGTAATAACACTCCACAATCACCCACCCATGATCAGCCGAGCCGTAGAAACATGATGGCGTGACAGTCTCGACTGATGATAAAGTATTTATCCATTGATCGTACAGATGTTACAGACTTGAATATGAACGATAACATAGGTGAATTGTTTGGATGAAGAAAACAATGGACAGAATGAGATAGCTTATGAGCCGATTGTACCGCTCGATGAGTATCTTGCTGCTGGAATCCATATCGGCACCCAGCAGAAGACAGGGGATATGGTGCGTTTCATCTACCGGGTTCGTACCGATGGATTGTATGTCCTTGACGTGGAGACGACAGACAAGCGTATTCGCGCAGCATCCGAACTGCTGGCGCGATACCCGCCCCAGAAGATCCTGGTTGTATCGGCACGTCAATACGGGCAGCGTCCTGCAGGCATGTTTGCAAAACTCACTGGCGCGGTCGCAATCACTGGCAGGTTCGTTCCTGGCACGCTGACCAACCCGCAGTATGAGCATTACATTGAGCCTGAGATTCTTGTGGTGACCGATCCGACTGGTGATGCGCAGGCAGTCTCCGAGGCTGTTAGCATCGGCATTCCTGTGATTGGGTTGTGTGATACCAACAACGCAACATCAAATGTGGATCTGGTGATCCCAACCAATAACAAGGGAAGAAAAGCACTTGCAATGGTGTACTGGATTCTGACGAGACAGATATTCTCAATAAACGGTAAAGCAAACTTTAATTACGCCATAGAGGATTTTGAATCTGAATTATGATAAGGGGATCTACACACTGATCCTGCAGCTGCATGAAGATGCCGAGAGGGAAGTTGGAAAACTTGGAATTTTGCATCTGAAGAAAGGATACTATACCTATACCGGATCAGCACGCGGATCCGGCGGATTCAAACGGATCAACCGCCACATCGCTGTGTTGTGCGGCAGAAATAGAACCCGGCGGTGGCACATCGATTACCTGTTACCGATCACATCGTTTCGATGCGCAGTTGTATCGCCAACCGATCAGGATCTTGAATGCGCCGTAGCCAGAAGGATCGGTGCTGCATACAAACCCATCACAGGATTCGGTTGCACAGACTGTTCCTGCATATCGCATCTGCATTTTGCTGAGAGGTACGGATATCTACCGGATGCTGTCATGCAGGCGCATACCAGTGCAGGGCTTTCTCCACAATGCTTAAATGATCTTCTCGCAAAACTGATCACCAATGGCAAAGACGACCACTGAAAAATACTGCACATCATGTGGTGTGCATCTGGTTGAACCTGGATACACACAGTTTCCATGTCCGATCTGTGAAACAACAATCGGCAGATGCGTTTCATGCCGTAAGCAGAGCAATGTGTACACCTGCCCCAAATGCGGATTTACAGGACCATGAGGTTTTAATTAAATGGGAGAAGTAGTAGCAGTAATTAAGATCATGCCAACAGGCGTGGACATTGACCTTGAAACGCTCAAGAAGAATATAGCGGCTGCGACACCAGCAGGAATTGAACTGAGAGGGATCGCAGAAGAGCCTGTTGCATTCGGGCTTGTTGCTCTGATGGCGACTGTTGTTGTTGGCGATGTCGAGGGCGGAACCGAATCAGTCGAAAAAGCGTTTGCGCAGGTGCCAGATGTCGAAAGCGTGCAGGTAGTCAAGATTGGCAGACTGCTGTAAAGGGCTCGTAGATCAGGGGTAGATCGTTACGTTCGCAACGTAAAGGCCGCGGGTTCGAATCCCGCCGAGTCCATTATGGTTATCTGGATGTTGATTCCGACTCTTCTTCTGGCGGTGATGTCGCTGCTGTTCTGGCGCCAAAGTAGATCCCGACAACGATGAAGGTAAGTTGAATATATGCCTGAATAATCTCGTTTCGACAGATATCAAAGCCAATGCACGAAGAAACCGTTAGAATCATGAAACCAACGACGAACGTCCCTGCGATAGCTCTTCTCATCTCACCTTTATTGAGTTTATGATCCTTCCACCATCCGAGCAGAATCATTCCCCAGAACGTTACAAACATTAGCCCAAACGCCGCACCCGCAACCTTTGCTGCCGAAGGAATCATCGGAGTCGGGGATGTAACGGTTACGGCGAGATCTCCTCCAACGCTCATGCTGGTCACATTGACACCTGAAACTTTGCCTGAGATCGGATAACTTCCTTCAGTGGTATTGGGAGGCATCTTTATTTCGTAGGTGATTGTCTTGTTCTCCTTAGCACCTGCAGATAACCATGTCCACCTTAATTCAAACTCAGAAGCATCGAATATCGCTCCTGCATGATCGGCACGGGTCACAATCCAGCCAGTTGGAATGATTTCATCCAGTTCAAGACGAGTTATCCTCTGACTCGCATCCGGTGTAACATTCAGTGTAAGCACAACATCGAACGTAGAACCAGCAACTGGACAAATGTCCCTGGTTGCTGTCAGTTCAGGAGAAACTCTCTCCTGAGCACCTATCACCGGTGAAATCGAGACCAGTACAAAGAGTACCGCCGCAACCATCAAAACTTCCCTTTTCCGAACACGACCTGAAATCAATCTCATGTTATATACCTCCTTGAAATCTAGAAACATGCCCCTTATAAATTATTCCGCAAGAGCGGTGCACAACACTAATGTAACACACCCATCCCATAGTTACTGAGGCGCCATGAGCATGGATAGGATCGTAAAGCGGGTCGGAATCGTTTCTCGATACGACGAACCCGATGCAATCAAACTGGCAGAACTGGTGTACAGACATCTCGAATCGAGATCAGATATTGAAGAGATCGTATTCGAGCATGATACTGCCTCCGGACTTGGGATCGATGGCGTTTCAATCGAGGAGCTAAAAGCTGATCTACTGATCGTCATCGGAGGCGACGGCACGATTCTGCGCACCATCCAGAAACTGCGAACACAGATACCGATTCTTGGAATTAATTTCGGAAGAGTCGGTTTTCTTGCGGATGCCACACCGAAAAACGCGCTCGAGATGATCGATAGTGTGCTAACTGAGTTCGAAGTCGAGGAACGGATGCGACTTACGATCCGTATCAATGGAGATACGCTCCCGCGTGCAACCAATGAAGCGGTGATCGTTACGACACGCCCTGCCAAGATGTTCGCATTCTGTATTCTGGTGGATGATCATGAACTCGATTGTCTGCGCGCAGATGGCATCGTCTTTGCAACGCCAACCGGCTCAACAGCTTATGCGATGAGTGCAGGAGGTCCGATCGTTGACCCGAAGGTGGGTGGCGTGGTCATCGTGCCGCTTGCGCCATATAAACTGTCATCGAGACCATGGGTGGTCTCCTCTGAGAGTGTGATCACGGTTGAGCCGATACCAGCCTTCAAGGATGCGGCTATCGTGATCGATGGACACCATACACAGTCAGTACATGCTGGTGATGTCATCACCATCAGAATGGCAGAGGAGTCCGCGCTGTTTGTAAAGACCGGATGGTGGTTCTATGAGAAGGTGCGGAGCAAACTTTAATCGTGTTTGTGGTGTGGCGTGAGTT
>JAYEGV010000100.1:0-10960 GCA_034659235.1 Methanobacteriota archaeon | reverse complement strand
TATCCAAACTATCCCGGTGTCGGTGTCAGACTCTACTCTGACTACAACATCGTCAGAGACAACCATATCCATCACACGGCAGGTGGCATCCAGATCGAGGATTCTTCGTATAATTTGATCGAGAACAACACAATTGGACCAGGTATCCTGCTTGTGATGGGGATATGGGGTGACCACAACCTGATCACAGGCAATGCCTTCGGCTCAGACACCGGAAATGGATGGAGACTTGGCGGCGATATGAGATCCTGTGATAAACCGGCATCATATAACATCGTCAGCAGGAACACATTTGCAGGACATACCATTCTGAAAGGTTCTGACAATCTGATATACAACAACAGATTTTTGGGTCATGAAGAGATGGGCAGCACAAACATCTACAACATCACGAAGACCCCTGGAACGAACATCATTGGCGGACCGTACCTCGGCGGGAACTACTGGTCGGGTTATGCTGGTGTCGATGAGGATGGCGATTGTCTCGGAGACACGATGCTTCCGTATAAGGGTGGCGATTACCACCCACTGGTGCCGAACACACCACCAGACAAACCAGATAATCCATTGCCTTCAGATGGTGCAACCGGTGTAAGTACAAGCGCAGACTTGAGTTGGACTGGAGGAGATCCGGACGCCGGAGATTCTGTGACTTATAAGGTGTACTTCGAGAAAGAAGACTGCAATCCAAAGATTGTGTTAAGTAACCAACCAGGAACAACGTACGATCCCGGAACGCTATCGTACAGCTCCACGTACTACTGGAAGATCGTGGCAAGGGATGGGCATGGTTCGACAAACAGCAGTGTTGTCTGGTCGTTTACTACAGAAGCAGAACCATACACACCTCCACCAAACTATCCACCGACCGCGTCCTTCACGTTCTCACCAGCGTATCCGTTCGCAGGTTATAACGTAACCTTCGACGGTTCAGGTTCTTCAGACCCGGATGGAACGGTTGTGAACTACGAATGGGACTTCGGTGATGGAAATACGTCAACCGGAGTCACAGCAAATCATTCCTACGCATCAGCGGGAACTTATACAGTCAACTTGACGGTGACGGATAACGATGGAAGAACCGGAACCAAGACGATCGATGTGCAGTACAGGGCAGAGCCGATACGTGGAGACGTCAATCTTGACGGCGAAATCACCACCGTGGATGCAGTAATGGTTCTCGAGATCGCAGATGGCAGCCGTCTGTTTGACGACGCTGCTGACGTGAGCTGCGATGGTGCGGTCACTTCACTCGACGCGCTGATGATCCTGCAGGCAGCGTCAGGAGCGATCGAGATCGCATAAGTCGCAGCATCGGTACTTCTGCTTCTACTGCCGCAGCTCGGCGACTGAGCAGAAGTACCTGCTGTTTCGTCTTTCGGTGCTGCATTGATCTGACCCGATTCTACGCAAACAAAACCGAAACGTTTATTGATATAAAGTACATTTGCTCTGTATCAAGATAATTTGGTCAAAAGATGTGATGTGAACGCAAAGAATGAGAAGAATATCCCTGGTGTTGCTGCTCCTTCTACTGTGCATGTCCGGTATCACACTCGCGGCAGCAGCACAGCCATCAGCACCATTCGTTGTCATGGGGCAGGCGTCTTATGAAAACGGGATTCCATGCAGCAACTTCACACTTGCGATAACGAATCTGAACACAAGCGATAACTGGAATGCAGACATCCGTGCTGGTTATAACTTCTACAAACTCGTTCTTGATGGATCAGATATCCATGCAGGAGACGTGCTGCAGTTCTATGCCAGAAATACGGACGCAGACACCGTAAACATCTCCGAATACCGACTGAACGATACGGATCGGTGGGGTTTGCAGTACAACATCACGTTCAGCTCGATAGATACCATCGTATTGATACTCGATCCGGACGGACTGATCCATTACCAGCCGGTCTTTATGAAGAACGAGTCCGCAGCCACGGTCTTCAATGCCACAGCGATTGCGTGCGAGCTATCGAATCAGGCGTTCGAATCTGCCGGAAACAACGTGACCCGGGTTGACGGGATAGAATGTCCTGCGGTGCATCTCCATAATGAACCGGATGGATGGACGAATGCGACACAGGATCAACGCCTGAAGAACGAGGATGTCATCATCTGGAGCCGCGAGGATGAAGAACTTCCTGAGCTCTCCTTTGTACTGCTTCCTGATCTCTCGATAACTGGTGAAATGACAATCGGCTCTGATCCGCACGCGAAATTCATGACCATAGTGGAGGCAACGATAGCGAACAGAGGCACACCCGTTTCGGACGAGTTCGATGTGGCGCTTGTGGAGGATGGCAGAGTGATCGATATCCGGACACTACCGCCGCTGGACTCGATGGAAGATACGACGGTCACGTTTGAGTGGGTGCCGGAAGATTCCGGAGACCACGCAATTGGCATAAGAATTGATCCTGATGATCTGGTTGCTGAGCTTAACGAGGCTGATAACGACATATCAATGGATGTTGTGGTGGAGGAGACGATGATCATCAAGCTGCCGCATGATTATCCGGGTATTCAGATGGCGTTGGATAACAGCACTGCATATACTGTGATTCATATTGATGATGGAAAATATGTTGGTCGGGTTACCATAAAGGATAAACATCACCTCAAGCTGATCGGCGAGAGTGGAGCTATAATAGCAGTCCAGGGCGGCCCAAGCAACGCTGATGTGATAGGAATATTCAACTCGAGTGATATCGAACTTGATGGGTTCGGAGTGAAGGCTGATAGCACATCAGCGGGTGTCTACCCACAAAAATGGCGGATCATCGGCGTACACGATTCCAACAACATATCGATGAGAAATCTTGTGCTGACGCACGCTTCCTGGGTTGGTTACCTCATAAGTGTTGATAACTCGGTCGATTGTGTGATAGCAGATAACTTCCTCTCAGGCAGTCGGTCTCCTGCCGATTGGGCGGTACGTATGGCAACGTCAGGCGTCTTGATCGCATCAGACAACAACACAATTTGCAGAAACACGATCTCCAACTGCCAGTACACGGTTAAATTAGAGGGGGATAACAACACGATCTATGCCAACAATCTGTTTTTCACAGAAGCCGGGAATAGCCCGGAAAACGCGTTTGCAATAGATATCGGGCAGAACAACCACTGGAATGCAACAGTTCCTGTACGTTACAGATACAACAACACAACCTTCACAGATTACATCGGCAACTACTGGGATGGCTGGACAGATGAGGATCTCGACGATGACGGAATCTGGAACACACCATACAACATCAGCAATAACACAAGCGATGATCACCCCCTTCGCAAGCCTTATGCCGAGGAGTACGCCTTAAACGTCAAGTCAATCTCACTGCCAGATCGGATCTACACCGAACAGAACAACACGATCATTGCGGTAGTCAATCAGGATTCGCAGAGGATAACAGATATCACGGTAAATCTCACGATCAACAGCGAGGTGATCGAATCGAGAGAGATCAAACTGATCAGGACATCGCCGGATACCTTAAGATTCAACTGGAATCCGGATGAAACAGGTGTCTACAATATATCAATCGGCGCATCCATCGATGATTCGATAGCGTCGTTCAAGACGTACGGATCCCTCTTTGTGGACGTATCCGAACTACCATACAACTGTTCAGACAATCTCACGGATGCACTCCGGTTCCTGCGAGATAAACAGACCCCTGCCAGCGGCAGCATCGGAGGATTCTCCACCACTGCATGGGCGATGCTCGCGTTCTCTGCTGGTTGGGAAGACCCTGATGTCATGACCAAATATGGTAGAACGTCTGCAGGGTATCTATCGAGTTATCCCTCGCTTCCGTACAACGATTTCGTGCTCGCAACCTTCGAGGACTGTGCACGCACGCTGCTTGCCATCAGCACGCTCGGAGACGCCGACCCAACGAACTTCGGGAACGTGAACTACCTAACGATGGTGAAATCGTACCATGACGGCGTCCAGTTCGACGATCCCGCCTCTGTGAACGATGACGCACTTGGCATCCTTGCACTCACCGCGTGTGGCGATAGTAGCGCCGCAGAGAGGATCAGCAGGTCAAGAGACTACATCATATCTCATCAGAACAAGGATGGTGGCTGGAGCAGGATCATCGAAGAACCTGCCCGGAATGTTACTGAGGGGAACACGACTGGCGAGAATATCACGAACGAAAACACGACCGATGGGAACACCACGAACGGAAACGCAACCTTAGAGATCACAAGCGACATTAAGACTACCTCGCTCGTCATCCAGGCACTCATGGCGGCAGGCGAACCCTCCAATTCTGATGTCCTTACGAATGCATCAAAATTCCTCCGCAGAAATATCGGTTACGATGGCAACCTCGCGGATGCGATCACAACCGCCTCTGCCGTCCAGGCGATTGTTGCCATCTGCGAGGATCCATCCGAATGGAGAAACACGAGCATCAACGATAGTAGCACGCCGATCGATTACCTGCTGAGCCTGCAGCAGCCTGATGGATCGTTCAACTACACCACAAACATCTCGTTCTTCCCGAGATATATCACCGCAAAGGTGATTCCCGCGCTTGCTGCACGTCCTTACCCTCCAAGGATCACTGATATCGAGTCGTATCCTCTTCCTGATATATCCCTGACCGGCAAAATAGATGTTCCAGACACCATCTATGTAAATACCAGCTGCACCGTGCACGGGACATTGCGGTGCAACGGCGGACTCTTCAACGTCTCTCTCCTCGAGGACGGCGTGCCCGCATCCGTAACAGAGGTCCGATCGATATGGTACGACCCTGAGAATCCTGTGATTCCGTTCTCGTTTGAATGGATGCCATCGAGGGATGGATCCGTAAATATAACCGTCTTTGTCGATTCGGATGGCAGGGTCGATGAGAGGTACGAAAGTAACAATAACCTGACTGCAATGGTTTATGTAATCCTCCCTGACCTTACGATCCTGGATGTGGTGCTTCCTGACCAGATATGCGTGAACGTAACGAACATCGTCAACGCAAGCGTCTGCGGAATAACGGATGAGCATTTCAATGTCTCATTCGTTGCGGATGGTCTGGAGGTGGACAGAAGAAGGATTGAGAGTATACGATGCAGTACCAATCTCTCATTTAAGTGGAGACCAGGTACCAAACGCATCTATAACATCTCGATGATCGCAGATCCTGACGGCGAGGTGCGGGAGGCATGTGAGGTGAACAACGCAACCACACTCGCTTGTGATGTCGTCTTCACCGATCTGGTGCCCATCGGTCTTACCCCTGACGTGGCATTCGTACGCGCCAGAAACAATATTACAGTTACCATAAACGGCACCGCCGAGGGGTTCAATGTCTCGCTTGTGGAGAACGGTATCGTGGTTGCGAACGTCACAAACATCACCTGCTACGGGCAGACGAGCGTGAATCTCACGTACAAACCAGAGAGTCTGGGAAATCATACTGTAACAGCGGTCATCGATTCGGATGACGAGATCATGGAGACGAATAAGAGCAATAACAACCTGACAGCATTCATAAACGTGACACTGACCGACCTTGTTCCAAAGCGGATCATTCCGGATATCCTGTATCTCAATGAGACCAATGACGTGATTGTGACCGTGAACGGAACAGCAGAAGGGTTCAATGCGACGCTCGTAGCTTATGCAAGAGATATACCCAACGGCACGATCGCAGTCGGGGGCGAGACCGAAAATGCCACCAATGTCACCAACCCGATGATCATCAATGCGACAGACCTCGACACGTATGCCGGAAACCTGACGATCAGATGGAAGCCATACGTTCAGGGATGGTACGACCTGACTGTGATCGTAGATTCGGATAACGATGTGAACGAGACGGACGAGAGCAACAACAACCTTACAGGAGAGGCATTTGTCGCAAACAATATCCGACTGGAACTCGTCTCTCCGAGAGGTGGTGAGATACTGGGTGGGACAGAACCGATCAAGTGGAAGGCGTTGCATGATCAGAATCTGACAATCGATCTATTCTACAGCCCAAACTACGGGATCGACTGGACGGTGCTCGCATCGAACCTGACGTGCGACCCCACACTCACTGCAAACCTGACAGAGAATCTGGTGCAGAATGATACCAGCACAACCAATGCAACTAATGCAACTAATGCAACCAACATCACAGGCATAGATTACAACGGAGTCTATCTGTGGGACACCACGAACCTATCCGACGGAGAGTATCTGATCAGGATTACGGCACGATGGTACATCCTCGAGGCAGAGTACACCTCAAACACAGTCATAATCCTGAATGGCGATGCTGCGAGTGGTGGGATCGGCGGGGATGGACGGTACTTTGACTGGGATACGCCTGATGAGCCATACCTTGCATGGGTGAGCGAGGACATCTTTGCAGGAGGATCCACATCGATCGTTGTGGCAGATGATGTCGTCTTTGTCTACTGCACAGGAAGCGAAGGATTCTCGTCGAGCGATTACACGTACATGGTTGCGCTCAATGCCACAAACGGAGAGATTCTCTGGGCAACCGAGATCGCACCTGCCGAGTACGGCTCATGGGCATCCCCTGCGTATCATAACGGCAGTGTCTTCATCGCATCAGGAATGCACGTTTATCGGATCGATGGCAGGACCGGAGCAATCCTCTGGGACTACACGTTCTCTGATTGCTGTGCAAACTGCAACGCAGGTCCATCGATCAGCGGCGGAAGGGTCTTTGTCACGTCGTTTTACAGGTCTACACATACAGACCCTTCCATGACATGCCCTGAATCAGAAGAAGGAAACCTCTTCTGTCTGGACGTGGAGACCGGGGAAGAACTCTGGAATACCTCGACGTATCTGCCACCCATAAGACATCTCGGAACCCCGACCCCGAAGTACGGCAGGATATATTACGGACGGGGCGGTGATCTCTACTGCATGACCGTGGACGGCACGGTGGTCTGGAAGACGAGCCTCAAGCATAACGTCTACAGCGCCCCGGTTGTCGTGGACGGCGTGGTTTATGCATCTACTTATGAGTTTGACATGGGGTTTGGCGGCTTCAACTGTCTTGACGCATTCAACGGAAGCATCTTATGGAACTATCCGGTACAGCGCACAGACTCGACACCTGCGTACTTTGCGCCGAGAGACTCGGATAAGAAGTATGTCTATGTCGTTGGTGGATGTGAGGGCTTTTCCGGCAGTGGTGTGTACTGTTTCAATGCAACCAACGGCTCGCTTCTCTGGGGCAGCGAAGAGGTTGGTTCATGGACGAACTCAGTTGCGGTTTCGAGGGACGCCAAGGTCTTTGTAGGAGTCAACGCGGGTAACTTCAACTACAACGGACTGAAGTGCCTCGATGCATACAACGGCACAGAACTCTGGAGCTCGCCTTATGGCGGCTCATCCCCCTACATCGCCTACGGCAGGATATACACGATCGGCGGGAACCGGCTGTATGCATTCGGGAGGAGGGAGCTCCCTGATCTTGTGGTCACAGCAGCATCCGCAAGCTGGCACGGCGTCTCTGCGACCATCAAGAACAACGGCACAGGAGGCACAAACGAGAACTTCACGGTTGCGCTGACACAGGGGGGGCGTGTGATCGATGAGTGCATGGTAGGTGCGCTCAACGCGAGCGAATCAATAACGGTTCACTTCCATTCTTCGTCCTGTGGATACCTGATGGTGAAGGCAGACAGCGGCGGCGATATTCCTGAGCGTGACGAGTACAACAACATGCGTGGGCTCACGATTCCGTGTGATGGAGGCGGAGGCGATTATGGTGATGCTGATGCCGGTGATGGAGATGTTGGTGACACTGGTGAAAGTGGTGATAACAGTCCGCCGGATGGGGCTGGTTTTGGTGGCGGCACTGGCGGAATAGGTGGTGGTGGCGGTTATCTCGGCAAGTACTTCGACTTCGGCGATGGTAAGGATGATTCTGAAACGACCATGGCAACAGGGGTGGAGGCTGCGATCAACGAGACCGAATCACTGAGCACCGAACACCGGGCAAAGGGCTACCCGATGGGAACAAAGTTCAAAAGCAGTGGTGGAGGCGGCGGTTACTTCAGTTATGCCATGATAGTTGCGGTCATGATCCTCGCAGGGCTGCTTGTGCATGGGATGCGAAAGGAGCGGGGGAGATACAGGAGACACATAAAATGACGATAGGAATAGAAATACTGAATCTGCCGATAGTGCTTCAGAAATCGATATACATCGTATCGACGATGCTTCTCTATCCGGTGATAATCGCACTGCTGCTTCTCACCGGATACCTGATCGTGGAGATCGGAGCGTTTGTCTATGAGTACTACGTGCGGTTCAAGCTGAAGCGAGACTTAACAGGTGTCAGAAGAGCAAGAGAACTATTGAAAAGTGGTAGTTTGGGTGACGCACTCGACCTGATCAAAAATTCGATGTCGAGTGCATTTGTACATGCGTTCGTAAGCGATCTTTGCAGGATACGGATCGATGATGTCCTCAAGGTGGAGATCGAGAAGCTGCTCCACGAGTATGATACACTGATCACAAAGCGACTTGAGCGGACAAATCTCGTGGCAAGGGTCGGTCCGATGCTCGGGCTGATGGGAACACTGATCCCGATGGGTCCTGCGCTTGCCGGGCTTGCAGCGGGAGACGTCGAACTCCTTGCAACCAACATGATCCTCGCATTCGGGACGACCGTTCTCGGTCTTCTCGTAGGCGGCGGGTCGTACGCGATCTCGGTTGTGCGAAGCAGGTGGTACGATCAGGATGTCGATGATATGAGATATATTTGCGATATGATATATGGTGATTCTGATGTATTTGAAGAACGGAAATAATAAAAGGAAACGGTATGGCGAGAACCCAATGGGCGGGGTTGCAAACCTCTTTGATGTCGCGATGGTCTTTGCTGTTGCGCTCCTTGTTGCGCTTGTGGCCTCGTACCACCTGCCTGAACTGATCACACCTGATCATGATGTGACGATCGTTAAGAACCCTGGAGAGCCCACGATGGAGGTGATCGTTAAGAACGGAGAGAATATCGAGACACTGAATATGAGCGAGACGATGGTCGAGGAGGATGTTGTTGGGACGGTCGGGACGATCTATGAGATGAAGGACGGAGGCATGATCTATGTGCCCTCTAAGTAGGTGTGTACTCGTCGCGCTGCTTGTTCTGGCGTGTCTCTCCGGTGTTTCGGCTGCTGATGGCTGGCACCAGTTCCAGAAGGATGAGGTGAACACCGGAATCACATCGGACGCTGCGCCAAGAAGTGACCCCGAACTCGTGTGGAGCATGCAGACAGGTGCAATCGACGTTCCCCCGATAATCGCTGGCGATCTTGTGTACGTGTACGACGCAAACGGCACGATTCGGGCATTTGACAGGGCAAATGGCAATCTGGTATGGCGGAACGAAACTTCACCATGGATGCTTCAATCATCAACCCCGGCGTACGGGAATGGTGAGATATTCGTCGCAGAGAGAGACGGCAACCTCCATGCGTTCGATGCCGCAACCGGCGAGTGCCTATGGAAGGCGGGTATGACCGATTATGCGCTCGCATGTCCGGTGACGTATTATGATCACCGGATCTACATCGGAGAGTCGTATTGTAGAGAGCCCGCCAGGTACTTCTGCTATGGTGAGAACGGGACTATGATCTGGAGCAGTTTCGCGGCAACGGCGGGCGCATTCGAGTGGTGCGGTGCATCTGTGGTTGGCGATTATCTTATTTATCCAATCAGTTCCGGGCATCTGATCAGTCTCTTTCGTGAGAACGGTACGCTTTCCGGTGAGATCGATCTCGCAGATACTCACAGCATATCGTTTGCGCGTTCTCATGTTGGGCGTATACGTGCGTCCGTCTCGCATCATGATGGGTATGTGTATGTCACATCCGAAAATTCGACATCAGAAGGGTATCTCTGGAAGATACGGTTCGATGATGGTAAGTTTATTGATGATGGCTGGAGCGCACATATCGGTTTTTCGACATCGACGCCTGTGATATATGATGGTCGTGTGTATGTCGGTCAGGGTGAGCACGGGTACTCTGGAAACCTCACATGTCTTAATGACTCAACCGGAGCGATTATCTGGTCATATCCAGTGTCTGCTGGTGTAAAATCCTCGTCTGCTCTATCGACCTCTGATGATGGCGTGTACATCTATTTCACAACCGCGATGACCAATGGCTCGCTGTACTGCCTGCGGGATTGCGGGACGTTTGCAACGCTTGCATGGGAGTACAATCCGCCGGACGACGGATATATCCTGCAAGGGGTTGCGATCTCTGATGGGCTGGTCTATTTCGGAACCGGCGGCGGGTATGTCTATTGCATCGGAAGAAGAGGCGATCTCAACCACGATGGGTTGGTTACGGCAGCGGACGCGGTGATCGCGCTTCAGATGGCTGTCGGGGCGGTTCCTGCTGTGCTGGTGGGTGATATGGATGGTGATGGTAGGGTGACATCGCTCGATGCACTGATAATCCTGCAGTAAATGATTTTTCAAGGTCTTTCAGGTCGAAGAGCAGTACGTTATCCATTTCGGCAAGTTTTTTCATTTTTTAGTGAATCCTGACTTTGATCCCTAACTCCGTCTAATTTACGTAATATGATCTACCGTTCTGAGGTTTCCTGCGGCTTTTTCGCCAAAAGGTGAAGGAATCCGAGCGAAATTTTTATATATAATATTACGTGTACGTGTTTAGCCGCTCAACCTCGCCCTCAGCATCCGGAAGCTGTTGAGTCCCTGCTGCGATCACGTCGCCAGCACGGTCATGATCCGCTCATGGATTGACGTCCCTTTTCCATTACGCAGTGTTCCTACGATCTTCCGCTGAACGACATGCTCGCGAAGCGCCCTTTCTGCTCTGTTATTGGTCGGCTCCACGCCCGGATGGATGACAAACGTGAACCAGTATTCAAAACCATTTTTAATCTTGCCGATGAGCTTTTCCACCTTCTCACTTCCGTATCCTCGATTGA
>JAYEGV010000099.1:0-10994 GCA_034659235.1 Methanobacteriota archaeon | reverse complement strand
CCAGCAATCGTTGATCTTGGCGCATCACAGGTTGACATACCGATAGATGAGAAGGATTTGCTGGAACAACAGCAGATGAGAAAGCAGGAGGCGAATGCACTCTGGGATGCTCTCGAAGAGAAGATGAGAGCGATGGAGACTGATACACCGGAAAATCCGATATCGTCACGTGGATTGGGATGGATCAGCGGCGTGCCTGCATACATATGGCATTGTGGATGTTCCCCAACCGCAGCCGGGATGGTTCTTATGTATTGGGATAGTCATGGTTATCCGAATTTCCCCGACGATCACAACGAAACGATAGAGGAGTTGGCGGTTGCGATGGGAACTGAGTGGCCAGGGAATGGAGCAACTTGGCCATGGGAAATTTCTGGTGGCATAGAAGAAGTCTGTGTAAACCACGGATACAGCAACTTCGATGCAGACAACGACTGCTTGATGACATGGGGCAAAGTAAAAAATGAAGTGGACGCAAGCAAACCGTTTGTGATTAGCATGCTACATGGCGGCACAGGCAGCGGGCAATCCGAACCATACGGAGAGCACAGTGTTACTTGTCTTGGATACAGCGATTATGACGAAGACTATGTATTCATACACGACACATGGGACGAACATACCCACACGATAGCGTTTGGTAACTGGTGGGCAGCAATGGCAACATGGGTGAGACCTTAATCACCCATTTTTTATTTTTTTACAAATTCAGGGATAATAAATGTTTAAAAGCAAAATGAGTAAAATAGCTGCGATATTGGCATTGTTTATGGTTGCGGGGTTGTTTGTGTGGTTTATCGTTCTTCCTTTTGTTTCACTCGCCGGATACCCTCCTCCCGATTGCATGCAGGTATGGTATCTTCCCTCTCCGGATTATGTCTCTGAAGACTTTAATGTGAGTGCTGTGGAAGCGATCCTAAATGATATGGCTGCAAATGGGACTTGCATAAATGAGACAATTCTCGCAGAATATATACCATTGAAGGGAGTGGTCGTGAACGAGACTTTCGCAGGACATTTCTCATTGATCGGCGAGAGAAAGAAAGGCGCATCACCCCCCTTCTTTCCAGTGCTTTCGCAGTACTGTGGGTATGCAAACTACTCACGAACGGGATCGGACGACCGGTATCTGGCAGGTGAATGGTACTTCGATGATAGCGAAGAGTTCTCACGGGCAGAGAAGAAGTTGTACCAGTACATAGAAGAGCACGGACGAGTTTCAACTGTGGAGTTGAATATAAGCAAAGGATCGAGATATACCCCAAAAAGTTTCGATGCCACCAAATACGAATGTGAAACAACGTCCGGGTATTTTCTGGTCTACAAAAATACATTCGGACGCGAAGGTGATTATTTCATCGTTTACTACGGAGTAGTGGGACCGGTTGACCTTTCGAATCAAACACCGTTCCTGAAAGCTCTGATAGCAGACCGTTATCCTACTGGATCCGGGACGGTTGGGGGTTTAAAGTCGTGATCCGAAGAGGGTCCGTCTCGAGGCGTTTTCACTTCCACCTGAAATCAAGGTTGTTCGGTTTTGACCGAACGATACCGATTGGGTTTATAAATGATGTTTAAAACGTATTATATCATGACACAGAACGTGTCAGAGAAACGCGGAGGTTCTGGATGCTTTCGCAAGAGCAAGCCGAACCCCAAAGAACCGCCCGAAGGCATGATCATGCTGCGCCTTATGGTTATAACTTTGGTCGTGCCTCCGGGGAGATAGAGCATAAACCAAAGGAGGTAAACGACAACATGAGAACAGGAACAACAATCAGAGCAGTGGCAACAGTACTGCTCGTAATGTTGGCTGCAATGTCAAACGCAATCGCAGGATCTGGGGACGACAACGATGCCTCATATCCCGAGGTTGGGGTTGAATGGGTAAATGATTATACCTATCCCTATAGCGATCTAAGCAATTGCGATGACTCTGCCAACGGTCTATACAATAGACTTGGTAACATCGGTTGGACAAAAAGGTTCAACAAAGGAAATAGCAATGCAAAAGCAACGCACTTCGAATCTGCGGGGCAGGACTCCTTGTATATCGATGCTGTTGACATTGCATTGTATTCGGGACACGGACATTCAGATAGACTGGATATTTCCACAGTCTGGGAGAAAGTGTATTACGATGAGGCTCAATGGGGTGATTATGACCTCGAGTGGATTGGTCTGGATTGCTGCTATGCTGGCGGTTCATACTTCTCATATCCGCTGAACGGAATACACCTGATCTGCGGCTTTTCCACACCAGCGAACGATTCTGATAATGGTAATCATTGGGCAGATTTCCTTATCGATTATGGTGCTGGTGATGATGCATGTACGGTAAAAGACGCATGGTTTTATGGCATGGATGTGAATCATGGTAGCGATACCACGCTTCGGGTGAATGGAGAGAACGCAGATTGTGGAACCGACTATATCTGGGGGCAGGGGCCTGTCATTGCAGATCCACCTGTTGATGGGTACTATACCCACTGGACATACACCTGTAGCAACTGAGGAGGAGTATAAAAATGAGAAAAGTTATACCTGGTCTACTGGCAATAGTCGTGCTGGTATCCGTTATCCAGATGGTTCATCCATTATATGGACAGTCTGAATCGCATGTCATCGCAACCAAATCAGGCAGTGCACAAACCTTCACACTTGCGGCATCATTTCCTGTAGTGAATGATACAATCGAGGTGTTTAAGGTAGTAAAAACTCCTGAAGTCACTCCAGAATACGTGGAAGGGATTGGCAAAAAACTGGGATTCACAGGCAGTGCTGGTGATTCAGATCCTGGCACCATAGGCATGGTGGATGAGATCGAGAGGCGGCATCTGCAGGCTTATATGGATTCCGGTGGTATGTGGTACCGTGTAGCGGATAAGATGCACCCTGTGGTATATTCGCAACCAGACCTGCCTTCTGATGTCGATGCAGGGAGGATTGCTACCGAATTCCTTCATAACCGAGATCTACTACCAGAAGGTGCGGTATTCGATAGAGTGACTGCAGATCAGCAGATAACTGCTGTGAAGGGCTCAGATGAAGTTGTATCTTCATATAACGTGACTCTTCAGGCGATATTTGCGCGAAAGATTAACAATCTTCCGGTTGTCGGTCCGGGACACAAACTAAAGGTTTTCATCGGCAATAACAGCGAAGTTGTTGGTCTATTCAAGGTATGGAGGGATATAGAGCCGTACAGGGATGTTGCACTCAAAACACCAGAAGCAGCATACGATGATCTGGTTGCTGGCAATGTCATGGTTGCTACCCGCGCCGCATACACATACGGTAATGTGACCATAAGAGACGTGTATCTGGCATACTGGATGGAACCTGCGGACAGCAGACAGGAATATGTGCTGCCTGTGTATGTGTTCAAAGGAGATGCAACGGATAAGGAAATTGACGGCATAGTACCATTTACCGGATATGTACTTGCCGTACAGGATGGGGAAATAATTTAATGTTTCCCCTTTTTTATTTTTATGATTTAAAATGGATTATAAAGATATGAAAATATTAAAAGTAATATCGATAATTCTGCTCGTCATCCTTGCAGGGTACTGGTATTTCGAATATCCGCACGCCGATAGAATCACAATCGGATACGAGGGTGGTGAAAGCATTGTATTAACGCCCGGATCAGAGGAGTATCATGAAATCAGAGGTGAGATATTAAATATCGCACAAAGTATAAATGGCAGGATCAAAGGTGTCGAAGAAGATTGGAACATGCCAGAGCGAAAGAAACATGCCGATTATGTCGAACTGGAGTTCTCGAGACCCACCGACATAACCACAAAGATAGGTACTCTCGAGGATGTGCGTGCCATATACATAGAAAAGGGTAGTTCTGTTGTATTCGTGGATTATACATGGGCATGGGTCTGGAACATGTATGGGAGTGAATTGGAATGGCAGGAGCCCGAATGAATGGTTGGAAAGAGATATAACCGATGTGAAACTCTATAATTTTATGCCTTCGGAAGAGATCATCATAGACAAAGATTCAATCGATGTTTTATCATCCGATACAAGAGTTACCCTTCTAAAGTCGCTTGATTCTTCAGGTCGTATGACCGCAACAAGATTATCAGATGAGTGGAATCTTTCTAAATCTACTGTGCATGAGCATTTAACAAGATTGGCAGAGGCAGGTTTTGTAAAAAAAGATGATAGTCGCAAATGGGTTTATTGGGAACTTACTGACCGAGGTAGGGGTGTTTTGCATCCGCACAGGGAGACCAGAATTCTCTTTTTGCTGGCATCTGGCGCATTGGCTATGGTCGGTGGAATCGTGGAGATGTGTCGTGCTGTCAAGGATATGTTTGCGCCGGCAGCACCTCCAATGAAAGGAATCAGTATTCCAGCAGAAATGCATCTTGTGACCGGCATTGTGCTGGTTTTTGTTGGTGTGCTGCTTCTGTATCTCGGTTTTCGTGCAAAATGGAAGAGATGAAAGAAGGGTCGGATGCGTGTGTGCTGTTCGTGGCGCGCGTCTGTGAGAATAGGTGTTTTCACCTCCACCTGAAATCAAGGTTGTTCGGTTCTGACCGAACGATTTCGGTGAGTTTATAAACCATGCTTAAAACATATTACGCCATGACACAGAATGTGTCAGAGAAACGCGGGGTTCGGATGTTCCGCAAGAGCAAGTCGAACCCCGAGAACCGCCCGAAGGCATGATCATGTTTATGGTTGTGCTTCCGGGGAAAGATAGAACATAAACCAATATGGAGGAAAACAACATGAGACAAAGTAAAGGAATTGGAATAGGCGCGGTATTTACCGTGCTTTTAATGGCGGCGTTTGCGTTAGTGCCGATGGTGAGTGCTGAATCGGACATGAGCGCCAAAGTTATCGAAACGTCTGGAACAAAAACCACATTCGCTGTTGGCAGCGTGGAAATAACAGTGGACAATTACCCAGATCTCACTGGTGCCACTGTGATATTGAAATGTGGTGACACTACAGATAGATACACGGTGAAAGTGGAAACGTCAGACAACATCTATATAGCAAAAATATACGATGCTGACGGAAAGCTTGTAAGGACAAGACATTACTCGTCGAACCCGCTGGTCACACCAGATGGAGGTCAGCCACTGATAATCAATGGTATCATCGTGGATGCTTTCATTGATATCTGGCCAGACAAATATGCATACAGCCAATCTGAGAATGGAACTGTGAATATCCATGTGGATAACTATGCATTTCCTAGTGGAGCTGCCAACTACTACTTGAGAATACCCGGGGATGTCGAGTATATAGAGGTATACGATGGTCAACAACCATTTTCCGTGCATGATCTCCCAACGAGTGACGATTATGTGTGGTTGCCAGAATGTGGAAAGGTTTATGGACCTGCCACGGTTCTATACTGGCAAGCCCTTCACCTGTTTGGATATGAGGAATACATAAAGGTGAAGGTCAAGTACGATAGTGCGGGCAGTTTCACCCACTATGCTTATGACCACGAGCAAGAGATACTATCAGGACTTCCGGCATGGGATGATGACAGTTTTAGGGTAACTGTGTCGTAACCACTACGAGATGAGGAAAGTAGCAATGTTGCGAAAGATATCTATAAGTTCTATTGCAACGATACTTTTAGTGGCATTGCTACTCGTTTCTATTTTATATTACCTGATATTAAATTTATATCCAGATTTGTATCCGGAATACGATATCTTTTTTATGATTTTTGGTCAATTCGTGGGTAGTATTTTTTTTATTTTAATGGTAATTGTTGTAGTCGCTGTGATAGTTCTAATCGTCAGGCGCGTAAAATGGTTTTAAGCACTCCGTTGGTATCTCTTTCTTCGTGTCAAGACGTTATGTTGCCTATGGCATACCTGCTTGGCTTTACGAAGACATGAACATACACTTGTCTGCGTGTTACATGTGTAGACGATCGTGACAGAAATCACTTATACTATAAGTTTCACAGCATTGTGCGCTGACATCAGAAGGATGTCACGCGGGGTTCGGATGTTCCGCAAGAGCAAGCCGAACCCCAAGAACCGCCCGAAGGCATGATCATGCTTACGCCTTATGCTTACTTAAGGTTTTGGTTGTGCCTCCGGGGAACGATAGAATACAACCACAAAGGAGGAAAACAACATGAAAGGAAGAACGAAACCGAAAGGATTCGGAATAGCAGCCACGATGCTGCTTGCTGCACTGCTCATGGCAGCGGTATCTGTGCCAGCATCGGCAGCTACCAGTGTCAGCATAGACGATGCCGAGACGGTTGTATCATTCTACGTGCAATACATTCCGACGTTCATAGATAACTACTCGGAATGGCAGGAAGCAACTGTGGAGCAATCCACGGTTTACCACGATCTCGATGGCAAAAAGTCGGCTTATGCCTTTAACGTAATCGAGAACGGGCAGTATGCAGGGTATATCCTTGTTTCAGCGACGAAGGATAACTACCCAATTCTTGAGTTTTCAGAGGGTAGAACGCCTAACGCAATAACAGAACTCACAACACGTTCTGAGACACTGGTACAGGAACGTGTCGATGGGAGGGGGCTAACCGTTGGAAAAGTAAAACCGCTCTATCTTGGCGCAACGTTCTACTATGCAGAGTACCCTCTGATCGATGCCAAAGGCGAGATCGTAGACCGTGTAGTGGTGGATCTGACAGTGCCAGCAATCGTTAATCTTAACGCACCACAGGTTGAGATACCGATGGATGAGAAGGACTTATTGGAACAACAGCAGATGAAAAAGCAGGAGGCGAATGCACGCTGGGATGCTCTCGAAGAGAAGATGAGAGCGATGGAGACTGATACACCGGAAAATCCGATATCGTCACGTGGATTGGGGTGGATCAGCGGCGTGCCTGCATACCTCTGGCGATATGGATGCGCTCCAACCGCAGCCGGGATGGTTCTTATGTATTGGGATAGCCATGGTTATCCGAATTTCCCCGACGATCCCAACGACACGATAGATGAACTGGGTGTTGCGATGCATACCGGGGTTCCACCAAGACCGGACGGGTGGACATATATCAGTGATGTGGCTCCTGGCATAGATGAAGTCTGTGATGATCATGGATATTCGCACTTCGTCGCACAAACTGAATTGATATCATGGAATGGATTGAAAGATGAGGTTGATGCAAGCAGACCGTTTGTGCTTAACATGCAGCAAGGTGTGGGTTATGGCGACCACGCTGTAACTGGTCTTGGATACAGTGATTATGACGAAGATTATGTATTCATACACGACACGTATGACAAAAGTACCCACACGATAGCGTACGGCAGCTGGGACCCGGGAACAAAGATGACA
Source organism: Methanobacteriota archaeon (assembly GCA_034659235.1). Classification (GTDB taxonomy): domain Archaea; phylum Halobacteriota; class Methanosarcinia; order Methanosarcinales; family Methanogasteraceae; genus Methanogaster_B. The sequence goes on along the minus strand of JAYEGV010000099.1, from coordinate 3,674 downwards.
TGGGTGATGCCATAAATCACCCATTTTTTATTTTTTATATTCTTAGGACTCAAACATGTTCAATAAAAAAATTAAAATAGTTGTGATATTGGTAGTAGTTATGCTTGGTGGATTTTACACATTTTTCGCATTTCACGATATCGTAAATAAGTCGGAATCACAGCCATCCGAAGACGTGTTATATAAGTACACACCTGACATGCAACATATATCTACCTACGGGGCAGAACATTTCGAATTGATCAGTAGTAGAACAAAGGGCACACCACCGTGCTTCCCAGCAGTATCAACGTACAGTAGTTACGTGTACTACGGGCGGAACGGAACGGATGAGCGATACCTGATAGCATCATGGTACTTTAACGATGAGAAGAAGTTCATGCAAGCAAGGTTCGATTTAGCCTCATACATAAAAGAACATGGCACGGCTAGGTCATCATCATCCGGATTCTTTATACCGTCACAGAATGTAGAATTCCCTGTTACAGGATATAACAGTAATACGACCTCGGGACGTTTTGTGACATACATAAGACCCTTTTCTGCAGATCAGAATGATTATTTCATCGTTTATTACGGGTTGATGGGACGGATATCAGAACAGTGTCTGGCGTTGAACAAACTGATGGCAGAAGGGTATTACAATGAAGCAGGGATAGTGGAGTCATTGTATGATGAAGAATACTTCAGACCGCCAGGGGGGTGGAAAGATATGATCGGTCCTGGATTACCCCCTCCTGAAGGAATGCCTAATTGGTATATCCCGGGTACCGGTATCCTGATGGGGGAGAACGGAACTCCGGTAATAAAGAACGGAACTCCGGTTGTGGGTCGGAGCGTGGCAGAACATTTCGAACTGATCGGCGACCGAACGGAAGGATGCCCATCCTGCTTCCCAGCGATCTCGCAGTATTGTGGTTATGCGAATTACACGCGAAGAGGGTCGGATGACCAGTATCTGATAGCGGCATGGTACTTTAATGATAGTACGAAGTTCTTGCAGGCAGAGGAGGATTTGTACCAGTATCTGGAAGAATGTGGACGAGTTTCTACTGTGGAATTAGATATAAGTGAAGAAATGGATGAAGAGATCAAAAGGCGTGAAAGCAGACTTGCATGGGGCCCGACTTTTGGTCCAAAACGTTTCAATGTCACTGAATATGAAAATGAAACAACGTCAGGATATTTTTTGGTCTACAAAAAGCCATTTCTCGCGGGAAGGGATGATTATTTCATCGTTTATTATGGATTGATGGGATCGGTTAATCTTTCAAACCAGACACCATTCCTGAAAGAACTGATAACAGATGGTTACTACCTCAATGAACCCGGGACGGTTGGGGGTTTGAAGGAGACTGAGAACATAAGTCATTGAGGCATCGGACATGAAAATATTAAAAGTAATATCGATAATTCTGCTCATCATTTTTGCAGGGTACTGGTATTTCGAATACCCGCATACCGATAAAATCACAATCGGGTACGAGGGTGGTGAGAGCATTGTGTTAACGCCCGGATCAGGGGGGTATCATGAAGTCAGAGGTGATATATTAAATATAGCAGAAAGTATAGATGGCAGGCTCAAAGGTGTCGAAGAAGATTGGAACATGCCAGAGCGAAAGAAACATGCCGATTATGTCGAACTGGAATTCTCGAGACCCACCGACATAACCACAAAGATAGGTACACTGAAGGATGTGCGTGCCATATACATAGAAAAGGGTAGTTCTGTTGTGTTCGTGGATTACACATGGGCATGGGTCTGGAACATGTATGGGAGTGAATTGGAATGGCAAGGAGCCTGAATGAATAATTGGAAAGAGATATAACTGATGTGGAACTCTGTGATTCTATGGAAAAGATCATAATAGACAAAAACTCAATCGATGTTTTATCATCCGATACAAGAGTTGCCATTCTCAAATCACTCGATTCTCCGGGGCGTATGACCACAACAAGATTATCAGAGGAGTTGAATCTTTCTAAATCCACTGTACATGAACATTTAACAAGATTGGCTGAGGCAGGTTTTGTAACAAAGGACGACAGCCGTAAATGGGTTTATTGGGATCTCACTGATAAAGGCAGAGGTGTTTTGCATCCGCACAGGCAGACCAAGATCCTTGTTTTGCTGGTATCCGGAATGTTGACCCTGATCGGTGGAATCGCGGAGATGTGTCGTGCTGTCAAGGATATGCTTGCGCCAGCAGCACCTCCAATGAAAGGAATCAGTATTCCCTCTGAGATGCATCTTGTGATTGGTGTTGTGCTGGTTCTTATTGGTGTGCTGCTTCTGTATCTCGGTTTTCGTGCAAAATGGAACAGATGAAAGAAAAACAGAGGATAAACCAATGAAACAAATAACCGGCGGCGTGTGCGCTGTTCGTGGCGTGCGTGCTTGCGGAATTAAGGAGAATAAGAACGGGCTTGCCGTAATCACAGGCAGTGGAGAATCTGCAGGAGTTTTTACAAGAAATAAGATCATCGCGGCCCCTCTTATTATTACAAGGGAGCATCTCACAAACCATCGGTTATCTGCGATCATCGCAAACAGCGGATGTGCGAATGCGTTCACTGGCAGACAGGGACTTGCAGACGCAACCCGCATGGCAGAGGTGGCTGCCGATAAGTTCGGAATTTCCATCGATTCGATTGGCGTTGCCTCAACAGGTATCATCGGTGTGCCGCTCGATCTGAACTGGATCAAGGATCATATCGATTCCGTAATTGCAGGATTATCAGATACTCCGGATGGAAGCACTGCTGCGGCACGCGCCATCATGACAACAGACACTAAATCCAAGGAGTTTGCAGTCGAATTACCATCAGGCGTGCGTGTCGGCGGGATTGCAAAAGGTTCTGGCATGATTGCTCCGGATATGGCGACGATGCTTGCGTTCATCTATACGGATGCCGACATATCATCTAAAATACTTGATTCGTGCCTGAGAAATGCGGTAAATCGCAGTTTCAACATGATCGTAGTGGATGGCGATACCAGCACCAACGATATGGTGCTTCTGACAGCTACTGCTGAGAATGGTGAGCTGGATGAGAAGGAATTTCAGGAAGGGCTTGATCATGTATGCGTCGAACTTGCAAAGATGATCGTTCGTGATGGAGAAGGGGCAGAAAAGTTCATCGAGGCGAGAGTTACCGGTGCAAAGACGGAAGAGGATGCAAAGAAGGCAGCAAAGGCAATTGTCAGGTCGTCACTCGTCAAAACCGCTGTTCATGGCTCTGATCCGAACTGGGGGCGGGTGATCGCTGCTGTCGGATACTCTGGCGCTCTGGTTGATCCTGATCAGATCTCGCTTTCGCTGTGTGGAACGCTTCTGGTGGACCATGGCATGGTTGTCGATTCCGCAGGTGTGGATATGAGCGGGAACGATATCGAGATCGCTCTGGATCTGGGGCTTGACTCAGGTGAGGCGGTTGCGTGGGGCTGCGATCTGACAGCGGAGTATGTGCGGATCAATGCTGAGTACACGAGTTGAGGTGTGATGAGTGTTTGCAAAAAGGTTAAGTATTTCGAGGGTTGTTATATTGTAACTACTCACCTTTAGGAAGCCCCCACCTCACAACCCACCACTCCGGCGGGCGGATCAAACTTCGCCCTGACCATTTCGATAAATCTATCGCCATGCTTCTTCGCGGTCTCGTAGGTGCTCAAA
>JAYEGV010000098.1:0-10994 GCA_034659235.1 Methanobacteriota archaeon | reverse complement strand
CCTTCCAGAACCCATTTTGCAGAGTATTTCCCACCGAGACAGCAGTAGGCATATTGACGTGCATCTTGTGTGCTCCTATGCATCCTGAAGCCAAATGAACGTGGGTCAGCTGTTGTTTCTGCAATCGTTGGAAGCATCTCATACTCTTTCTTGAGTGAGTAAAACCCATGACGTGCCCCACTACCACGATCTGCGCGGCATCTTCTTGAATCGCCTGGAATAAAGCCTCTTTCCTTGATGAACGCGCCCGGATCGATTATTCGGATGGTGTGGGTGAGTGCTGTGACCATCGGCTCCTGCCCATGTTCACACCTCTGTTACATAAACAACATCTCCATCCCTGATGTCATGCAGTTTCTCGATGTCGATGACCCTGCCTATGATGTTCGTGTAAGCGAATTTCTCACCTGATGGTCCGTATCTCGAATCCTCCACAAGTTTCATACCGATCATCTGGGCGCATCGTGCAGATTGGTTGGTAACACCGATCTCGCCGGCTGGCACGGTTTCTGATGGTGTGTTCTCTGGCATCAATTCCTTACGCACATGCTCAGTCTTGAACAATCTGGTATTCTCGTATGTTGTAAATACAGGAAGCTCACCGACAGGTGATTTGAGAAGTCCGAGAGCATGCCTGAAGAAATCGATCGTCTTTGGAGCGAGATCGTCATATAGTTTGATTTTCACAAAATTCTTCTCGGAAACACCATAAGCAGTAACCTCTCCTGCCTGAATGATCTGCATCGTGGTTTCCGGGATCTGACGCACGATCACATCATCATCCCTGATCTCTCCTTCACGATGCATGGTTATACCGCGTTTTGAAAGTTCCTCCTCTGCCATTCTGAATGTTCTGCCGAGTAGCACGATGTGCTCCGGATGAATACCCGGTGCAATATTCTGATCCATACCCACCAGCTGGATCAGTTCCATGCCTCGGATCACCCTGCCTGCCATCGAGTGATCCGGAAATGATGTTTTGTCGAGTTTCGATGCCAGCATCATTGCCGGTACCGTGAATATACCCATCGGGGCTTTTTCGATTCCTTTCATTTTATATCTCCGTTGTTATTTGTTCTTCTGATGTGCGCATGGAGGCCGTCCGGATCGATCCGGCATCTCGACCGATTCGATTCACATTCACTGAGGGTAAGTGTTGCAAGTCGTACCTGCAATGTTGTGGTTCCATCCGTTCTGTTTACCTCCACAGTTTACAGCGAGACTCTGAATCTCGCGCAGAACCGTTATGATGTTAGGTATAGATAAACCATGCCCTAACAATGTTCGGTTTTTGATTAAAATCCTAAAAAAGTTAGATTTTCAGAAGAATACCTCTATAAAAGTTCGGTTAAATCTGAAACTCTAAAATATGTTAGATTATCGAAAAAAATCCTGCGAAAACTTCAGAAAATCATAACAGAATCTCTGCACCCAACTCCCTTCCATAGCAATTTACCCATCGGACCGTGCGTACCGGAGATGTCCATCGAATATTCTGCTATTATGCATTACGGCAGCGCAGGAAAAGAATATCATCACTCAGCAGACACGTCACTCTCAGCAATCTCTCTGAATCGCTCCACCGCAATCTTCTCTGGTTTTTCAGGCAGAACAGGCTTCTCATAAGGCAATTCAGCAACTGCCCTTGCAATCAAAGGAAGCATCTCATACTCCTTCTTGAGCGAATAAAATCCGGGACGTGCTCCGCCGCCGCGATCTGCACGGCATCTCCTCGGATCGCCAGGGATAAACCCTCTCTCTTTTATGAATGCACCCGGATCGATTCTTCGGATGGTGTTGGTGAGCGCTGTGACCATCGGCTCCTCTCCATATATGAGCATACCATAGCAGGTCTCCTTGATCGTGACATCAGCATGGAGTTCGTAGATCAAGAGATGCATCTCACTTGGCAGTTCTGATGAAAGCACAACCAGTCTGGTGACTTTACCCATCGTTACACCTCGGTCACGTAAATGGTATCCCCATCCTCGATATCGCGCAGTTTCTCGATATCGATGACCTTGCCTATGATGTTCGTGTAGGCAAATTTCTCGCCAGATGGTCCGTATCTCGAATCATCTACAAGTTTCGTACCGATCATCTGGGCGTATTTCGCAGATTGGCTGGTAACGCCGATCTCACCGGCTGGAACGGTCTCTGTCGGTATGTTCTCTGGCATTATCTCCTTCTTCACCTCAGGTACCTTGAACAGTCTGGTATTCTCATAAGCGGTGAACACAGGAAGCGCGCCAACCGGTGATTTGAGAAGTCCGAGAGCATGCCTGAAGAACTCGACCGTCCTTGGTGCGAGATCATCATACAGTTTGATTTTCACGAGATTGTGCTCAGAAACACCACGCACGGTCACCGCTTCAGCTTCCACAATCTTTATCGTGGTCTCCGGAGTCTGCTCCACGACGATGTCGCTGTCCCTGGTCTCTCCATCGCGATGCATGGTTATGCCGCGTTCAAAGAGTTCTTCTTCCGCTGCTTTTAGTGTTTTACCGAGCAGCATGATGCGCTCCGGATGAATAGTCAGTGCGAGCTCCTGATCCTTCTCTATCAGCTGGATCAGTTCCATGCCCTTTACCACCCTGCCGACCACTGAGTGGTTCGGGGATGAGGTTTTGTCGAGTTTTGATATGTATACACGCCCAAGTCCGGCACCACTCGATCTAACCGTGATCGTGCCTACAGTTCTCGGTTTTTTCTGCTCAAACGGGCATTCTTCGCCGTGTAACGATTCTGTAGATGTAAAAGAGTGTGATACAGTGCTGAATTCAATCCTATTATTCTCAGCTGCTGCTAAAAAATGTTCTGCACCATAAGGAGCCTCTGGTGATAATTCAATCGCAGAGTAGGTGAATATACGCATCCCTGGCTCGATTCTGGTTGAGAGATCGGTTGTCACGATCTTGTTAACGATCGTCTCCCACCGCTCGACAGGAGATATCCCTGTGATTGAATCACCAGTACCGAGAGCCTCAATCACACCTCTCCCGCTGGTGATTCTGCCGATAACGCCGCCATCTACCGGCGCGCCGTGTGCAGCAGTGTGCAGTTGTTTTGATACGACCAGATATGTCTGGTCAGCATCATAGCCGCCTGTGCCCAGTATCACGTCCCATCGTGCATATTCGTGATCACGGGGAGATGGAGTGATATCTGTTTTAAATGGACCAAATGCGAACGCTTCTCGTGAAGCCCACCTGACCTTAGAGTTTATAATCTGCGCACGCTGCCAGACATCCTGATATGCGGATAATTCGATCCCGATGTCACCTTTTGTCGTGTTGATCAGATACTGTAGCGTCGCTTCCTTTGATTCCACTGTTCCCTTGATGATAGCAACCGTTGTACCTCTATAAGGGATTTCTGCGTGCTTGATCACGTCCGCAAGAGTGGAATCGTCAGGTATCTCTAGCGGTATGTTATCGAGTTCGATTGCGATCATGACTTAAACATATCTTCGCGTTCACTTTCATCGAGTCTGGCGATTACAGTACCAACATCGCCGATCTCGACGATCCTGCCATCTCGCATCAGTGCTGCGCGATCACAGACATCCTCAACAAAGTCCATGTCATGTGATACGATCAGAAAGGTCTCGCCGAGTTCCTCTCGTGCCTCAAGAATCGACTTTGTCACATCCACCCGTGTTACAGGATCCATCGTTCCAGTCGGCTCATCGAGTATGATGATTCGTGGCTCCTTGATCAGTATCTGTGCCATTGCAACACGATGTGCTTCTCCAACACTCAATTCGTCAGGCATCTTGTCGAGAATCTCACGCGCCCTCTCTTTAGTAAAACCGGCTGTTTTCAGGACGATGATCGCCTTGCGCTCGCCCAGTTCACCTGGCAGCTCCAGCCCTATCGATTCGGTCAGGTTATCGAGTACATTCCTGTGTGGGTAGAGCGAATACTCCTGATGCAGGAGTCCTATGTGTTTGACCGCCCGTCCAGCCCGTTCAGCGCCTCTCTCTGTCAGATCGATCCAATCATCTCCGATCCGAACATCAACATTCCCTGATGTCGCATTCACCGAGCCATTGAGAATCCTTGATGCGGTGGTCTTTCCTGCTCCGCTGACACCAACCAGACCAAAGATCTCGCCTTCATTCACTTCAAACGATATATTATCCACCGCATGCACGACACCACGATCAACCGATATATACGTCTTCTTCAGATCCTTGACCTTGATGATCGGTTCCCCGATCTCTGCCGTAAAAGAGCCGATCTCGCCAACCATGCTCATGAATCGTTCAACAACCATCGATGGGTCGCCCTGTTCGATGATCTCGCCTTCCTCGAGCAGTATTGCCCGGTCAGCCAGTTCTTCGACCACACCTGACCAGTGTGATGTGATCGCAAGCGTCATGCCGTAATCATCCTTTGCGCGTATGATGCTTTCATGCACTGCTTCGGCTGTTCTCCGATCCAGTGTTCCTGTCGGCTCATCAGCAAGCAAGACCATCGGAGCCTTGGCAAGCTGCCGTGCAAGCACGACACGCTGCTTCTCGCCACCGCTGAGCTCTCTTGCAACATGCATCATCCGGTGCGATAGATTCACCTGCTCGACTAAATCCGCTGCCCTATCAACAGCGTCTGTAGCAGAAAAACCGATCTCAACAAGCGCATTGATCACGTTTGTTATCACCCGCTCATCTCCGTACAGCGCGAAGGTGCGCTGGAGCATGATTGCGATCCGTTGTGCAATGCTTCTGCGTAACGGACTATACTTATCAAGCGATACAAAATCAGCATCCATCGGTGTAAGTTCGGTTCCACACTTTGGACAGGGTGTTCCTATCTTGCTAGGTGGTTCAACATAAGCACAATTTTCACAGTATGCAACGTGATAAATAACCTCTCCGGAACTGGTTTCATGCTCCTTGATTCCTCTTAAGAGATGCATCAGCACAGTCTTTCCTGCAGCACTGCGTCCGAGAATTCCAATACACTCGCCTTCTTCTATTGTCAGATTGATATTTTTCAGAACCTTTTTGCCCTTGAATTCCATGTTCAGGTTCTTTATGTCTACCAGGGACGTCATACATGTACCTCCTGTCTTTGGCACTGCAAATGATATTGATTCGATTTGCTTACCAAGCATACATCGATCGTACTATATTAATCTTTCATCCGTCTGAACCGTAATATGGCTTCCGCATAGCAACCGCCTTTTTAAGCAGCGCATGCATCTCTTCCTCTGATGCGTTTGATATATCTACGAGATTCTCATTACTGAGCAGACAACCCTTTAATTTCCCATCAGAGGTCACACGCAGGCGATTGCAGTGCGCACAGAACTCCGAATTGTCAATCGGTCGCACAAGTTCAACCTCTGCTCCATCGATCAGATATTTCCTGCGCCGATGCATACTTCTCGTAATGATCCGTGATGCACGTGCGCGCAATGTGTCTTCGACGGCATCCATATCGACCGGCTCACATATTCCTGCAAAATCCAGCAGTTCGATGATCTGGAGTATAACATCCCGGTATGATCGTGTAAACTCGATCAGATCCCATATCTCATCATCGTTTATGCCATTCAGGAGCACCATATTCAGCTTGATCGGTGTAAGTCCTGCATCCGCAGCAGCATGTACCCCATCCAGTACCGTATCCAGCATGTCACTTCCGGTGATCATCCGGTACTTTTCAGGATGCAGCGTATCCAGCGATATGTTCACACGATGCAAGCCCGCTGCTGCGAGATCGTAAGCATATTTCGATAGCAGCGTTCCATTGGTCGTTACCGATATCTCATCAAGCATGGGCAGTTCTCTTATGATATCTGCAAGATCGCTGCGCAGCAGTGGCTCGCCTCCTGTGAACTTGATCCTGCGCACATCATGATCGAGCGCAGTATGCACGAGCGATATGATCGTATCCCTGCCAATCTCGCTCTGCGCGTGCGCAGGTTCCCCTTCGTGGTGACAGTATATACAGTTCAGATTACAGCGCTGAGTGACTGATATGCGCAGGCTCCTGATCCTGCGGTTGTATGGGTCAATCAGGGGGTGGTATTGTTGCATTGGATGTGACAGATATCTAGGTCACTTGCCCAAGTAGGTTGTGGTTGTTTTGTACATGTTCAATATTGTGTGGAGTTCTTAAATGGATCCAACGTCACAGACAACAGTAATCTGTGAAATCAGTGTTAATCTGTGTCTGATAAGTTTTTTAGACACAGATTACACTGATTTTACCGTTCTATCATATTCGCGTTTCAATCTCTGATTTACCACAAGATACTCAAGCATGTTCGTTGTTTTCGTATATAATGAGCATCATAGCACGTTCGATTTCATCTCTTAAAATGTCTGTTCAAAAACTCCGGATCGACCACATTAACAATCTTCTCGTCTTCGAGCACCGCATACCCTGCGTGGACACACTCACCCATCTGTTTTCCGAGCGCACATGAATGGAGTTCTGATTCTAGCAGATGTTTCGCTGATGTGTATCTCCGATGAATGTCAACAACATACCGTCCATCCTCAATATATACATCAGAGAATGTATCTTTATCCATAAATTTCATTTTAAACCGTTCCGCATGCTTCCGCATGTATACCGGTGGTCCGATATGTTTTGTCAATGGTGGAAGTTCTCCTGACATGAGTTCGATCAATAGTACAACCGTATCAGTGGTCTTGCTTGCAGACTGAACTCCTACAGCACCTCCAAGCACTCTGAATTCATACTCATTCAGCAAGCAGGAGACCGAGTGTCTCATCTTATATAATTGTGGATATACAATATCCTCGACCATATCAGGAATCTCAAAGACGAGTGCAAGGAGAGCGGTTCCTCTCGCCTCCATTGCTGCAATTATTTCTGATTTATTTATGCGAGGCGCTGGTTCTGCAAAGAAGTGTTCGAGGGATGGTTCTGCCAGAAACCCGCGTGCCGCATCCACGAACACATAAAATTGATCGAGTGATAGCGCGGCTGCAACATTACGATTCGGATCAGTCGGATCGATTACGTGCAGCGGCTCCCACACCTTACCAGGCGCAACCTCTACAGCACGCTGGGATGTGCCAACTTCGGACTCGATCAAGAGACCGTCCTTCCAATCGCAAGCATTCTCAAGCACTGCAAGAAACGAACCATAATGGAGGACCAGCAATTCGCAGAGAAAACCGGAAAAACCGCGTATTCGAAGTTCGGAACCATAAACCCGAGCACACTTCATAAATTGCTTGAGGAGCAGTACCTCATCCTCCAAACCGCCAATTCTGGATAAGATGTACTGATTGTGGAAAGGTGTCCGATCTACCGCTGATTTAAGTTCATTCACACTCGAGACATGGTAACACGGCACCAGATCAACCCGATAACCACTGAATCTGGCATGGATGTACGGATGCTCTGCATATCGCATCTCATAACTATCTGCACGCTCTACTACCGATTTTGCAATACGTAATCCCTCAATCTCCAGTTCCTCTCTTGTCAATGTGATAGGGAGCATTATAAATAGATCCAGATCATGTTCCCCGGAAATCCATGTTCTCCGCGCTCCGGATCCAACGAGTTTACATTCAACGCCTTCTTCTCTGATATAACCAGCAATCCTGCGCGCCAGTCGGGCGAGTTCGTCACGTTCATCTGTGGTCGGTTTGATCTTCGCAAGCACGGTAGAGAGGATTGTCCGGATGTTATCTTGCATGTAGCTTGCGCCTCTGTGTATGTTGATACGTATAAGTAGCCATGATCCTTTATAATGTATGATGAAACGAACAAAGGCAAATCTCTATGGGATTAAGGGGATGTACAACATCCATAGCTGGTATGGTCTTGCGAGTTTCATGGAACGATATGAGAAGGTGCAGCGTTGCGAGAGATACAATAAATGCGAATATGATAAGAAATCTACGAGATGTAAAAAAATTATCAAGCGAAGGGATCTCATTCTGATGCAGCAATCACGATTTCAGATCAATGAAACGGTTGCAGAGAAGGTTATAGATGTGCTGCTCAATCGGGATCTTGTGCATTCTCATCAATGCAGAAGTACAAAGATGATTTATTTTGATTGAATATCTGAAAATCTTGTTTTTGATGTTTGCAGAGCGGTATTAATCGCCCTAATCCCGATCATACTGCCGCCATCCCGCGGAGATCATCCGCAATACGATAAACAGGACAAAACAGATCACGATCAGCAAAACCGCAATCGGAGACGATTCCGAAAGCCCGTAGGATATGTAGCGCTCATAGATCAGGGTTGGCGCAATCATCGGGTAGTATGCGATCACGATGACCGCTCCAAACTCGCTCATCGCCCGCGCCCAGCACATGATCGAGCCGACGAGAATATGCCGCGCAGCAAGCGGAACCGTGATATGCAGAAACGCACCCCATGCCGAGGCTCCGAGCGATCTGGCAACATTTTCGAGGCGTGGATCAACGCTCTGGAATCCCTCCCTTGCCGAATTGATGAGAAATGGCAGAGAGACAAAGAGCATCGCAACAACGATTCCGGAGAATGCATCCCTGAATCTAACGATTGACGACAGTGGGTCGCCGATTAATCCATGCGCCCCGAATACCGTGAGAAGTGCAATACCTGCCACGGTATGCGGTATGATGATCGGAATGTCCACGATGCTCTCGATTATGCCTTTTCCGATGAAGTTGCGTCTTGCAAGGAAATATGCCAGCGGCACGCCGAATATGAATGCTATGCCAGTTGCAACGAGTGCCGTATACATCGTGAGGATTATGGATCTCCAGACCGCAGAATCGCTGATCGCATCGATCATGCCTGACTGGTTGGAGATGAGCTGGGAAGCGGTCAGGTTCAGGAGCGGTGCGAGTACGAATGCAAGGATCACGAGACCAAGTAAGAGGAAGAGGATGAGCAGCCGGTCGTGTTTTAGGGTTAGTTTCTGCATTGGAGTTACTTTTTTTTTGTGGTTGGTCAAATGTAGGTTGTGGTTGCTTTTATGCGTAACCCTATAGATATGTCATAACAGGACATCGTTCTTATGTTATGTCCGTTCTCCGGATCGTGAATATCAGGCATCTCTGCCTTTGCACTCCAGATATTTCATACAACAATGTTAATATAGAACACCCGCGAACGATATGTAGAGGATCAGACAATGACACGATTCGAAGAGGCGGAAGAGAGACTGCTGCGCAAGAAGATATGCATGAAATGCAATGCACGCAATCCGATCAGGGCGACCAGATGCAGAAAATGCGGCTACAAACATCTGCGCATGAAGTCGAAGGAAAGCAGAGGATGAGCGTAGAGCAATATCTCAATGATGTTATAACAAAAGATGGTGCAGCGCATCTTACGTTGATCGATCCTGATGCACAGCCCCCTTCCGAGGCATTTGATATTGCAGAGGCGGCAGCAAAAGCAGGGAGCAGTGCGATCATGATCGGCGGTTCGGTTGGTGCCTCAGGCGATCTGCTCGATGAGACCCTGCGTGCGATCAGATCAGTCACCGATCTTCCGACCATCCTGTTTCCAGCAAGCGCCTGCGGACTCTGCAGGTATGCAGATGCCGTATTCTTCATGAGCCTGCTAAATTCGAGGGATATGAATTATCTGATCGGAAATCAGATGCTTGGCGCAAAAGTCGTTCTGGAATATGGCATTGAGCCAATTCCGATGGCATACATCATCGTGGAACCAGGCGGCACGGCAGGATGGATCGGAGACGCAAAAATGATCCCGAGAGACAAGCCGGAACTTGCGGCAGCATACTCGCTTGCGGGAACGTTTCTTGGCATGCGATACACGTATCTGGAGGCAGGTTCAGGTGCGGATGAACCGGTGCCGCCAGAGATGATTCATGCCGTGAAATCAGCAGGCTGCGGCACACTCGTGGTTGGAGGCGGAATACGCGATGCAGAGACCGCAAGAACCGCTGTGAAAGCAGGTGCTGACATCATCGTAACAGGTACAGTTATCGAAGAGACCTCAGACATACAGACAACCATTACCGAATTCGTACATGCAATAAAAAAGTGATATCATGACTACTGAACTCCCCCCACAGGTACAACACCAGCTTGCGCAACTCCAGCAGGTCCAGCAACAGGCACAGGCACTCGCAACCCAGAAGGCGCAGGTAACATCAGCGCTCAATGAAACCGAGATGGCACTCGAAGAACTCAAGAAACTCGAGGAGGATGCTGTAATATATAAGAATGTCGGACAACTCCTGATCAAGAGCGAACGCGACGTTGTGAGCAATGAATTGGCAGAGAAGAAGGAGACTCTGGAACTCCGGGCTCGCACGCTCGAACGACAGGAAGAACGCATTCAGAAACGATTTCAACAGTTGCAGGAGCAATTGCGCAGCGCGATTGGCGGCGGCGGCGCAATGGTTTAAATGTATTGGATTGTTTCAAACAATCTCATCAATCCGGTAGTACCGCAGGATCAACTACAGCAGAGAATTCAAATCTGAGAATCAATGTGCGGCTACCGGTACAGGTATTGTGGTGGTCACACAAGGTTCCTGCTCTGCGATTCGCTCTGACATGTAAGTTGAGGCAGCCTCATCAAATTCGAGTAATCGCGCAACGATCGGGTTTTCAACGTTTAATTTATACAACGTTGCCCGCCCGATCTTTCTCGATGGGAGTTACAAGTTTCCAGTCCTCAAGGTTTTTCCAGTACCGATTTATCGTAGTCCAGCCGATACCTGCGTGTTCTGCGATCTCGGTTTTGGAGTAATCGTAGTCAACGTGGTCTATCAGAAAATCCAGTATTTTTGTTGCTGGAGTTTCTCCGAAGATGCGTTTTAGTGGGCACTGTCTAAAAACCCAGTGATTTATCACCGCGGAGATCGCAGAGGGCGCAGAGTTTTAAGACTGATTCAATCCTCTGCGTTCTCCGCGTGTGACAAGAAGCTGCGCCACAGATTGCCTAACCAGCTACCCCTTCCATTCGGGGCAATCCTACCGCAGAATGTGTGGGTGGCAACGCCCACGCAGTAAGCCTGCGGA
>JAYEGV010000097.1:0-11102 GCA_034659235.1 Methanobacteriota archaeon | reverse complement strand
AATCCGTGTTAATCCGTGTTAATCCGTGTCTGAAAAAACTTGAAGTGTCACCCAACGGAAAGGCTAAAAACAGATCAACTTCTCAAAGGTGAGTTGTTACGGATGTTTTTGATCAACCTTTTTGGAAAAAAAGGTTGGCTCTTATGATCCTGCAGGCGGCAGCTGGAAATATCGATCTATAAGCAGGATTATCCATCAAGTTTCTTGCAACACTTTATCCCCTCTGCCCCAACAAAAACCCACATGAAGATATCAGATCTCCCGCTTCCGAAAGATGTCATCGAATACTACAAAAGCACAGGCATCACCGAATTATATCCCCCGCAGGCAGAGGCGATCAAAAAAGGACTTTTTGATGGAAATAACATCCTTGCCGCCATACCGACCGCATCAGGAAAAACCCTGCTTGCAGAGCTTGCGATGCTCGCCGCAATCAAATCCGGCGGAAAGGCGTTATACATCGTGCCGCTCAGGGCGCTTGCGTCAGAGAAGTACGAGCGATTCTCTGAATTTAAAAACATCGGAATTAAAACGGGAATCTCTACAGGTGATTTCGATTCAAAGGACGAATATCTTGGATATAATGATATCATCGTTGCGACATCAGAGAAAGCAGACTCGCTACTCCGCAACGAGACGCAGTGGATCCATGATCTGACCACAATTGTGATCGATGAGATTCATCTGCTTGATTCAAAGGATCGCGGTCCAACGCTCGAGGTTACGATTGCGAAACTGCGCCGGATCAATCCGCGTATCCATATCATCGCTCTTTCTGCAACCGTTGGCAATGCGCACGAAATTGCTGACTGGCTCGATGCTGAATGCATATTATCAGAATGGCGACCTGTTGATCTGCGGGAAGGTGTGCTTCTTGATGATACCATCTATTTCACCGGTTATGAGGTCGATTTCTCACGTAACCATCCTGATCCTATCATAGCGCTCGTCCTTGATACGCTGAAAAGCGGGGGGCAGTGTCTGATATTTGATAGCAGCCGTAGAAATGCGGTAAGTACAGCAGTACGCGTGAGTAAGGCATTGAAACCGTCAAAGGATTCGCATCTGGCTGGTCTTGCAGACACAGTCCGGGAGACAGATACTGATGCTGCACAGAAACTTGCGGACTGCATCGAATGCGGAGCCGCATTTCACCATGCAGGTCTCATCTCAGAGCACAGAAAGATCGTTGAGAATGGGTTCCGCAACAATATGATAAAAGTGATCGCATGTACACCAACGCTCGCTTTCGGGCTCAATCTTCCGGCAAGAAGGGTGGTAATCAAGAGTTACCGCAGATACGATCCGAATTATGGAATGGAACCGATACCGATACTTGAATATAAACAGATGGCAGGAAGAGCCGGACGTCCGCATCTTGATCCGTATGGCGAATGCATACTGATCGCAAAATCATATCCTGAACTGGAGGCTCTGCTCGACCATTATGTAGCGTCCGATCCGGAGCCGATCGAGTCAAAACTCGGAACAGTTGGTGCGCTCCGCAGCCATATTCTCTCTGTTATCACAGGGAGGTTCGGAGAATCATACGATGAACTGATGGATTTCCTGCAATTGACATTCTTTGCGAGACAGCAGGAAACCTCATACCTGTATGGGATCGTTGAAAGTGTTCTCGATTTTCTTTCCGAAAACAAAATGATAACCAGGTCTGACGGATCGCTCATGCCAACATCTCTTGGCAGACTGGTTTCACGGCTATATCTTGATCCGTTGAGCGCATCGATCATCATAAGTGGACTTGAGTCCCGCGATGACGCCAGCGATCTCACACTGCTGCATCTGGTATGCAGGACGCCGGATATCCGCAAACTCTACCTCCGCAAGAAAGATTATGAATGGATTCCCAACTTTGCATCTGAGATGCAAAACGAGTTCACAGAGGTTCCAAACGAGTTTGATTCCGGATATGAGTGGTTTCTTGGCGAGGTAAAGACCGCTGCCCTTCTTCTCGACTGGACATCCGAACTACCGGATAAGGATCTCGAGATGAAATTTGGCACCGGCGGCGGAGATATCCGGGGCATTGCAGATACAGCGCAGTGGATCATGTATGCGACCACACAGTTATCCAGGCACATCAGAAGTCTGCATGCAAAAAGAGCAAGAGAACTTACAGCGTGTCTGAAATACGGAGTGAAATCAGAACTCCTTCCGCTTATCTCAGTTCGCGGCATCGGCAGGGTACGGGCAAGAAGATTGTACGATGCCGGATATACCACACCAGAATCGCTTGTTACGGCTGGCGAGCGGAGGATCGGGAAGCTTATCGGACCAAAGGTGGCGCAAAATGTGATCAGAGAGATTAGTCATGAACATGCCACACCATAGTTTTTTAGCAGGCACGCTATTGTCATGCATCACAAGTATCGGTGCTTTTGCATTCTATATTCAAAACTGTAAGGTCTGACTTTCGTACTTGATCGAGTAAGTTGTGGTTGCTTTTGTACAACCACGAGATTACACGGATTTCCACAGAAATCTCGTGTTAATCTTGTGTAATCTCGTGGTTCCTAACACATGATATTGGGCATGGTCTGACTTTCATCCATCAAGCATTACAAAATCAAGCTGAGCAGTCCCTTTCCTCGTCCAGTAATCGCATCTATAGCATATCTGCAACCAGTTCCAGTTCAGATTTGCATTCCGGACATCTGTTCAACATCCCCACGATATCTCTTCTGTAAATAGAAGTGCGCAGCCCATGTGTATCGGGCTGCGCCCACGCGATTTCCCCATTACAAAACCCACGCGAACGGATTTCTGTTGTTAAAAACACTCGTGGTAATAACTATGTTGGGTGTGACACCGATATATACATGGTTGTGAACAGAATATCACAGCGATGCCACGATCGTGTCACAAATCGTGACACCGATGACAATATGTCAATTAGTCATTTAGATTCCATAGAATATGATAAATTTGCACATTCCAACGGCACGTAATCCAGAACTGTGCCGTGTGCCTCTTCGATTCTCATCGTTCGTACGAGGTCCTCGTATCTTCCCCTGAACAGTCCATTCGCTATCAATGCCGCGCCTTGTGCCGATTCTTTTGCGATTTTAACTCCGGAAAATCCTTTTAACAATCGGACAGGTGCAATCATCTCCAATCGTTCAATCAACTCATCTCTAATTTCCGGAATCCTTGATAATCTACCTGAAAGCAAGACCTCTTCTGGTGTCAGCGAGGATGTGAGTGCGAGAACATTCTTGATTGCGCCCTCGATTAGCGCGCACCGCGCATCATCGTATCTGGCGATATCCTCTGGCATGATATCATCACCAGCGAGCGAGCGCGCTCCTCTGCTGATCATGAACTCCTTAGGAAATCCGCGGATGAGGTATGCAAGTTCGGCATCCATCGCACCCATCGAAAGAAACCCGATATTCCCGCTGCTTCCACCGATTCCATCTACAATCATTCCGGCATCCACAGCAATAGCAGCGGTATGCGCGAATCCGATTTCCAGTAGCATGAATGATGTCTGATCATAATCGATCCTGGATCTGATCGCCTGATCCCGGATACCGAGCGCGCATGAACATAACTTATCAGGAGTGCCCATATCGATTCTGTTGATCTTCCGGTAGGAAGGAACCGTTGGCAGGTGTATGACCCCTGGAATGAAGCACACCGGAAGATCGTGCTTCTTTAATATCTCGATACACTTTCGCATTCCAAGTATCGATTTTTTATCGTCGATTCTTACAAGCGACATCAGAAAGATATCTCTGTCTGTTATATCAGAAATTCTTTTGAGAGGGATTCCATACCCTGAGGGTCCGACGATTAAGTCCGGATCGATTTTCAGCACATCAATGACTGATTCCGGATTTGATGCGATCTCTTTCGTTGGTATCGATACGTCAAGGATGATATGTTCATCATCCAGTCCAAAGAGATCGAAACTCTTTGTACCAGGGTCGATTCCGATAACGCGAGGCATGAGAATGAGATGGTGATCGACTCCACTATTAAATATTATGGAATCATTGATATCATCAGATGAAGCGTATAGATGTTATCGAGACGATTGCGGAGGAACTGACAGACGAACTCGTGATATGCAATCTCGGATATCCGAGCAGAGAGCTGTACGCATTAAAAGATAGAGAAACCCATTTCTACATGCTTGGTTCGATGGGTCTCGCATCATCGATCGGGCTCGGTCTGGCACTGGCACAGCCGCGGAAGGTTGTGGTTCTTGATGGTGATGGCTCGCTCCTGATGAATCTCGGATCGCTCGCAACCATTGCAAACCATGCGCCTGAAAACTACCTGCTGATTATTCTGGATAACCGATGCTATGGATCGACAGGATGCCAGTCAACAGCCACAGCAGAGGCGACCAACCTGGCAGCGATTGCTATCGGCGCAGGTGTGCGTGAGGTCAGAAGAGCATCAACTGCGGAAGATATACGATTGGGTGTGCATGGATCAGGTGTGCTGATTGTAACTGTGGACGCTGGAAATGCGGATGTGCCGGTCATCGATATCGAGCCGGTGGAGATTAAAAGTAGATTAATGCGTGAGATATCGAAAAGAATTAATACCACCCAGATCAACGAATAACAGTGAGGCATGTAACATGGTACGAATATATTATGATAAGGATGCAGACCTTGGCGTCCTCGCGGATAAGACGATCGCTGTGATCGGATATGGAAATCAGGGTCATGCACAGGCGCAGAATCTCAATGATTCCGGACTCGATGTGATTGTCGGACTGAAAAAAGGCGCGGAATCATGGATACAGCATGAACGGACACTGGCAGAAGAGGCTGGCTTGAAAGTGATGGCGATAGAGGAAGCTTCTGCAGAGGCAGATATCATCCAGATTCTCGTTCCTGATGAGATACAGCCAGAGGTGTACACAAATTCTATCGAGCCAGGAATTGCGCCAGGCAATGCGATCGTATTCTCACATGGATTCAATATTCATTTCAATCAGATCATACCGCCTGATGATGTTGATGTGTTCATGGTCGCACCAAAGGCTCCAGGGCACATGGTTCGAACGATGTTCGTCGAAGGACATGGCGTCCCGGGACTGCTCGCTGTCTACAGGGACGCAACAGGAGATGCGAAAGAGATCGGGCTTGCTTATGCAAAAGGAATCGGATGCACAAAAGCCGGTGTTATCGAGACCACGTTCGAGGAAGAGACCGAGACCGATCTATTCGGAGAGCAGGTGGATCTATGCGGCGGAGTTACGTGCATGATCAAGACGGCATTCGAGACCCTTGTCGAGGCAGGATATCAGCCAGAGATCGCCTATTTCGAGACGCTGCATGAACTGAAACTGATCGTTGATCTGATCCACGAAGGCGGGCTCTCAAGGATGTGGCGTTCGGTCTCCAACACTGCGGAATACGGAGGACTGACGGTTGGTCCCAGGATCATAAACGAGTATTCGCGCGATGCGATGTACGAAGCACTGGAAAAAATCCAATCCGGTGAGTTTGCACGGGAATGGGTTCTCGAAAGTCGTGCAGGATGCCCTGTCTTAAATGCACTCGAACGAAACGAGAAGGAACATCCGATCGAGAAGATTGGGTCTGAACTTCGTGCGATGATGCCGTGGCTGAACTCTGAATAGTTAACCGATGAGATGAAACGTTGGTGAAAAGATCACCGACGTTTATTATTTGTTTGCGGGGGTTATATGAACAGGAAAGAAAATATTATATTTTTATTTATTATATTTATATTGCTTGGATTAGCAGGGTCAGGATGTGTCGAAAAGGATAATCCTGCAGCTACAACCGTCCGGACATATCTGGAAGCAAAGAACGCAAGCGATTATAAAACCGCATCGCAGGTCGTGTCCGGTAACTACCAGTCAAAAGGATATATAATGATGACATGGGGTCGGGTAGAAAAGGTACAAAATAAGGAAATAAGCAATATAGAGTTAACGCAGAATGTTTCTGGTAATCAGGCTGTGGTGATTGCGAATTACACTGAGATCGAATACGATTCGAACGCACATAATAAGATCGGCGAGCAGAACCTGACCCAGTACTTCAAACTCGAGAACATGGATGGGGTATGGATGATAACCGAGATCTCATCAACACCTCTGCCCCCACCTGTCGCAACAGGAACAGTCAAGAAGACCCCTCTCGATCAACTCACCGACAATGCAATCTATATTCTGCCTGCGGCACTCGCCATGTTTGCAATCGGCATCTTTCTCGACCGCAGAGAGAAGGCGCAGCGCGCCGGCACCGGTCATGAAATCGTCCCGGTACAGACCGCACAACTCTCGCGATTTGTCAGATGTGTACCCTCGCAGAT
This sequence comes from Methanobacteriota archaeon, assembly GCA_034659235.1. GTDB lineage: Archaea > Halobacteriota > Methanosarcinia > Methanosarcinales > Methanogasteraceae > Methanogaster_B. The sequence continues at coordinate 4,775 of JAYEGV010000097.1, read as the reverse complement.
GAGAGCCGGTACATCCGGCACGATCGATGTATGGATCAAGAATTTTAGTCAGCAATCATACCAGAATCTTGTGGTAACCGGTACATTTCATGAGTACATCCGTGTAAAGAATAAAAAACTAAAATTCGGTACGATTGAGCAAGGACAGGTTGCAAAACAGACATGGAATATCATACCTGCCGCACCCGGAAGATATCCGGTCAATGAGGTGACCGTTGCATTTACGTTTGGCGGGAAAAGATATGCAGGCGCGCTTGATCCGGTCTGGATACAGGTAGCATAGTGTCAAAAAGATGCTCCGGTCTCACACCACCTCCATCTCCTTGATATCGATCAGTTCCGCAAGTGCATAAGTCCGGATCGATATACCCTGTTCCTGCACCGCTGCCATCGGATTTGTCCCGCCGATCGCAACAATACCGATGTGATCGCGCTCAATCGGAACGCCGAGTACATCGGTGTTCGGGTCACTCACCCAGAGAATACCGTCAAAATTAGCCGATTTTAATCTATCAAGCACATCCTCGACTTTCTCGCGTGCGTACATGGGCGCAATCCTCACGTTTGCGAGAATCTTGCCAGATCCTGTCGCAACAACATCTGTTACTGATGTCAGGTCCTGTGACATAAGCACATCAATCGGATCGATTGTCGTGCTGTTGTAAGTTAAAATATCGGTAAATCGCACAGGAACTCCGTTTTCGATCTGCACAATACCTCCGAATATCGGTCGCACAGGGACTCCACTCTTGAGTAAAACGCCGTCGATCGTAATACTGCATGGTGTTACGATTGCACATTCGTGCTCACCCAATGATATGTCCCCGAACGAGGATTTACCTCTTACTACCAGCATATATGATCCGACTGCGAGTCCGCTGTGCATCACATCTTTGAATATGGACAGCACATCCTCGAGATCGGATTCTCTTATGATCGATACATTGGCTGCAATCATACCTTTCTCTTCGACCGGATCGAACGTCATCTGATACATCATATTCTCGATCCTTGAGATTGCAAAGATGATGGGTCTGGTTGCCGGAGTCATGGTTTAAGGCACCCGTCCTCTCTCATGCACTTGAGCAGATCAATCACCGAAAATGCGGCTCTTGTGATACCCATGCTCTTGGCAACGGCGTCAGTCCCAACGAGATACAGACTCTTTATCGGGGTTCGCACATCAGGAATATAGCCATCGATGCTCACAGAAGCCTTTTCTGGAATTGTAACCTGATAATGAGTCATTTCGATGTACTTTTCAATGTCCGGGAATACCTGGTGTATGGTCTCCCATGCCCTGCGTTTTTCAGACTTCATCGAGTCCTTCACGGCAAACATGAAACCAACGAGCTGCTTACCTTTCGGAGCAATTGTATGCGAGTAATTGCTGATCGGCATCGCCCAGTATGCCTTTTCCTTAAACCATATCTCAGAGCCGATATAATCGAATTCCTTCAGTTGCTTTGAGAGTCCGAGCCAGATACAGAGACTCCTTGCCTGATCGATTCTTCCGAGATCATGCAGATAGCCGGCAGGAAGATCGGTTGTCATCGCAGGAAGATCCTTTGCAAACCCGGAATGAACGATGATGTCTGCACCATAAGATTCATCATCGGTGGATACGCCATAAGCCTTTCCATCGTCTGTCAGAATTCGTTTGACGCATGTATCTGTTCTGATCTCGACGTTGTCAGGGAAGGAATGCAGCACAGAACCAAGCAGCGTTTTCAGCCCTCCTCTTGGATACGCCTGTGCATCAGCAGTTTTGTTGGTGATCAGCCGACTGATACTCGTTATATTTGTTATCTGCTCTGCCAGCTGGTCTGTCAATTGGACCGGCTGATCCCGTGTTTCATATATCACGCTGTCCCGCACAAAACTACTACCTTCGAGAACACGGTAAACCGATGTCTCTTTCATCGATTTTCCGGAAAGGAAATAGGAGATCGTATCAACAAAATTGTATGTATCTTTTGATAGATTATGCGGCAGACGTGAGTATACTGATTCCTTTGACATGTCGATTCCGAAGCTAGATAGCGTCAATGCCTTTGTCAGCGCCTGAGAGAGCATCAGCCGGTCCTTCTTCGGGAGCACATCGAATGTCACGAATTCACGCAAATTCGATGGGATGGGTCTGATCCCATCAGATGTTCTGCTGTAATAGGTGCCATAATCCATAAAAGCAGGAATGTAATCAAAATATTTATCCATCAGCACACGAAGCGGACCTTTTTGCAAATGTGTTATTGCATGGGGACCGGTATCGACCTGAAAACCATCGACACGATAACTATTACAATTCCCTCCGAGATATCTCTTTTTTTCAAGAACGAGTACTTTTTTTCCATGTTTACCAAGTACGAGCGCTGATAACAACCCGCTGATTCCGCCACCAACCACGATCACATCATACATCCGAGTTCACTCTCCTGATATACAGTTCGCCAAATAACTCTGGTTGCTCCAGCCATATCTGCTTCCTGGTCGCCATGAACAATAATGATATGTATGTGAGGATGTTATCGGTGCCGCGATCCAGCAACTCGCTCAGTGTTATAACATTCTTATCTTTGAATTTTTCGTGCAAAACCATCTGCAACTCCGAAATCTCCTGTTCGATGTTCTCTTCATGCGCGATTTTAAGAACGTCATCGGTTGTAATTATTCGTTTTTCTTCCTTTTCCTTCTTTCGCATTCTTCGCGATTCTACCTTTTCAGCCTTTTTTAACTCAGAGATTAACTCATCAAGCGTTACCGGTCGTTTTGACCGCCTGCGTATCTGTGGTTCCGGTATCGGATACTCTTCGATATCAAAATGATCAAGCTCCTCTTTTTCTTCCTCCACGCCTTCTTTTTCTTCGGTTATGGCATTAGCCTTCATTCGAAGAAGAATTGCAGCGTAATGGAGTGTCCGTCCGAAATAACGTATATCGGACTGATCTTGTTCAAGCTGCTCCAGAAATTTGTCTGTGACCTCGATGATATCGATGTTCCATGGATCGATCTCATGATCCTTTGCAAGGCGCACCAGAATCTCAACCGGATCGTCTGATATATCCGACATCGTGATATATCTGGAGGATGTCGATGTAAATGTTGACGTTGCGTAATCTCGGGACGGGGTCATGTTCTTGGTGCCTTGCTTTTTTAAGTTCGGTTTTCGATCCAAAACCTAACTTTGTTAGGGTATGCTATTTACACACCTAATGACATTAGATTACGATATGGGCGAAAATAGAGGGAGATTTGAAAGGAAAGTAAGAATGCTTAAAAAAATGATACCAGCCATACTTTTTGGCGTGGTTTACGCGGCATTGATCTTATTTGGCTGGGGGATCAATGATGTAGTGGGGTTTTTTTCGCATCCTGCAAGGACGATACTCTTTCTCGTTACGATCAGCGTTAATTCTCTGACGATGTTTTTCAAAGATAGATTCGGAGTTGAATTTGACAAGAAGGGCGAAAAGGTGGATCCAAAGGAGAAACTAACAGGGATTGTGCTGCCCAGCTTGATAGGATTTCTGATCGTAATTGTTGCTCCTTATTCAGAGAGCCACAATCTTCTCGTTATGAGCGGCGGAGATGCTGTGCGCTATTTTGGGCTGATCATCTTTCTTGGAGGCTATCTCCTGATGGTCTGGGCTCCGCTGCATCTGGGAAAGCAGTTCAGCGCGTTTGTTACGATCCATGAGGGGCACGAACTCATAATGGACGGTCCTTTCAGGTACATGAGGCATCCGAGGTACAGCGGGATCGTCTTGTGGGTGTTTGGGGTCGCTCTCGTCTTTCTATCGGGTCCCACGATGATGCTGGCGGCTATGATGTCGGTGTTGATGTTGATTCGGATTCCAAAGGAGGAGAGGATGCTTCATGAGGAGTTCGGCGTGGAATGGGAGGAATTCTGCGGCAGGACTGCGAAAAAGTTGATACCGTTTGTGTATTAAGAGTAAGAGGTGAAGAAACAATGCAAGACAACATTAGAACACGTAAAGAGAGGAAATTCTGGAGTAAAAACGCTTCCAGATACGATCAGTCGATTATAAAGAAGCACTGGAAGATATACCCGTTGTTACTGGATAAAATCGCACAGAATGTTGAGACCGGGGATACCATACTTGAGGTTGCAACAGGTACTGGTCTCGTTGCGCTGAAGATGGCAAGCGCAGCAGATCAGGTTCATGCGATAGATATCTCGCCACAGATGATTGATGTCGCAAAGAAGAAGGCAGAAGAGACGGGAATCGATAACGTGGCGTTCTCGGTTGAGGATGCTTACGCTCTGCCTTTCGGTGACGGTATCTTTGATACGGTCATCTGCAATAATGCGCTTCACAATATGAAACATCCGGGAGATGCCCTATCTGAAATCAGAAGAGTTTTGAAACCGGATGGGCGGTTCATCGCCATAATCGCTGGAGCTGGAGAATCGCTTAAATTCAAGATCGCATTAACGATATCTACGCTAATCGGGCAACTACCGGTCTTTCATAAGTTGAATCTGGACGAATTTTCAGATTTTATAGACAAATCCGGATTTGCTGTTATAACAAAGGAGAGGCTGAAACATCCGAAAGATAATATGGCGTTACTGTATGTTAATTCCAAAAAGGAGGAATGAGAAATGAACATTCCAGAACTAAAGGCGAACTTTCGAGAACTGGACGATATCCTGCGTGCGAGATACGCTTCGAACGTAATCAGCACCGCAATGGAACTCGGTCTCTTTGATGCACTCTCTGAAGAACTGATGGACGCCCGCACTCTTTCAG
>JAYEGV010000096.1:0-2111 GCA_034659235.1 Methanobacteriota archaeon | reverse complement strand
CGTGGCGCCAGTTTTATGATGTAGCGCAGGAGTTGCGACTTGGCGATGCCAGGATCGCCGACCAGGAGCACATGCACATCCCCGCGGATCCTTGCTCCGTCAGGAAGGTTCTTTGCCACACCGCTCATCAACTGGAGCGCAAGCGCCTCTTTCACCTCTACATAGCCATAGATGGATGGCGCGATCGATTTAACAACTCTTTCGTATATCTTCGGGTCTTTGCTCAGTCGAACGATCTCTTCTTCCTCTTCTGGCGTAATCTCAATCTCTGTGAACTCCTTGTCCTGCATCTCGATGGAAACGGTATCGAGTATGATGTCAAAGAACGTGCTCTTTCCCTCACGCGTAATCCGCTGGTACGACCGCAGGATTCCTGTGATGGTCACACGATCGCCAGGCGACACGATTCCTGCAAGATCGTCCTCGATGTTGATATCGAGCGTCTGTGGCTGCTCGCCCCCGCGCAGATCCTCAGGAGACTCCTGCACACGCAGTTTCTGGGCATCTATGAATTCTGATTCTGTAAGTTTTATCTTGAACGGTCCCTTTCTTCCGCATCCCTCGTTTTTGCACATATAAGGCTCCACAAACTTCCCGCTCGACTGGGTGACGAGCATCATCTCCCCGCATCCGCTACACTCGAATGCTGCGACCCTTATTCTCGGGCGCACCTCGGTTGCCATGCGCACGAGCCCCTCGATGGCGATCAGTTTCGAGATGTGTGTGCTGCGCAGATCCCGTATCTTCACCTTCTGCGGGATGTTCATGATCCGCAGATGCGCGTTCGAGAGTGTTTTGTCGATCGGAAGCTCAAAGTTCCGGAGCGCATCCTCTGCTACATTGAAAATCTTGTCCGGATGTTCCAGTAGTTTTTCTGCCAAATCCATATCGAATTTTTCGATATTTACGAAATCAACATGCAGACTACGATTTTCCGGATATTCATTCGCAAGAGCAAGGATATCCCCAAGATAATACCGGTTTAAAAACTTTTCCCACTGGGCAGATGTTCTGGTTTCCATTGCATATCAGAATCGCATCCGTAGCTATTTAGGTTTTTGATCCGATATATCAGGTCATGAACAGGATCCGTGCATGTCTCTATCTCTCGGTTTTTGTGATCATGGGACTCTCGGATGCGGTTATACCGATTCTCCCTGATCTCTCGGATAAAGCGCTGATGCAGAGCATGCTCTTCTCTGCGTATTTTGCTGGCGCATTTATAACAATGATTCCGTTCGGGATGCTTACCGATAGGTATGGCAATCTGCCTTTTATCTCGCTCAGCATCGTTTTGACTGTCGTATCCGGATTTCTGATTCTCTATTTTGATGATCAGTCCATACTCGTGTGCGCACGTTTTATAGAGGGGTGTGCATGCGGCGCTTTCTTTCCTGCAGCGTTCTCGATGCTCACAGAATTTAAGAGATCGAGACAGTACATAGGAGAGTTTAATTATCTACTCAATCTCGGGCTTGCTTTCGGCGTTGCAGTCGCTGCTGCGCTGAAGTGCTATTATTTAAAGGGTGGAATATTACTTTTTGCCTTACTTGCGCTGCCAGCACTGTTGCTGTCGTCATCGCTCCGGCATGATCGGAGAGTTTCATACACACCATCGAGGATTGCAAATATATCTACGGTTCTCTTTGATACACGGTATATGCAGATATGGGTCATCACTTTTGTTCTGTTCGGTGGAACAGGAGTTCTTGTTGCTTATTTCCCGTCCTTCACGGATTTAGCACCGTCTCTACAGGGGATTGCGCTTTCTGGCGTCTATCTCGGAGCGATGGTAACATCGCTGATCGGGGGTCATATCCGTACCAATGAACGATACATGATCAGAACAGGCGCGCTGATAACAGGTCTTGGCATCGTTACAACCTTATGTCATCCGATCGGGCTCACGATTATGGGCGCAGGATCAGGATTTGCGATGATCGGGCTCGTCACAGGTGTTGCATCGCTTGATTCAAGTCGTGGCACTGCGATGGGTGTGTTCAACACCTGTACTTATGCGGGATTTGCTGTGCTTCCTGTGTTTGCGGCAGTGATTCTCGGGTATGCTGATTATGCGACGCTGTTTGGGATTACCGGTGCTGCTGTGATGG
>JAYEGV010000095.1:0-2113 GCA_034659235.1 Methanobacteriota archaeon | reverse complement strand
ATGCAGATAATTTTAAAAGTCGAATTGAAGTATGCTTCTTTGTGGGAGAAGTTTAAAAAATGTAGGAAATTTTCTAAAACGTGAGTTGTTACGATACATTTATGAAACAACATTCAGACGATAATCATAAAATACGCAGCAGCAATCGCCGGTCTGATGCTGTGCGTATCAGCACTCGGATGCATCACCGAGCATAACAATACCAAGGTGAGTACCATGACAGATATGAGCAATAAAACGATACTGATGGTTATCGCGCCATCGAATTTCAGGGATGAGGAACTGTTCATCCCAAAGGAATTTTTCGAGAAGAACGGGGCAGAGGTTGTGATAGCCTCTAAAAAAGAGGGAACAGCGAGAGGGATGTTCGGGAAGATGATATCTATCGATCTTCTCGTATCTGATGTCGATGTCAGCGATTACGATGCTCTCGTGTTCGTTGGAGGATCAGGCGTTGAATCGCACAAACTCTATGATGACCCGGCGTATCTGAAACTGGTAACAGATGCGGATGCTGCTGACATGATCATCGGTGCGATCTGTCTCGGTCCGATGATTCCTGCGAATGCGGGTCTGTTATCCGGAAGGAATGCAACCGTCTTCGAAAGCGGCGCATCATACATCACTGACAGAGGCGCAAACTATACAGGGGCGGGAGTGACACAGGACGGCAGAATCATCACAGGAGAAGGTCCGTACGCAGCAGAGGAGTTTGCGCGAACGATTGCTAAAGCACTGGCATGACCACCCGTATCGATCCATGGACATCTGCCAGTATCGAGGACTACTCGAAGTTATTTGAGGAGTTTGGAATACGATCATTCGATGATCTCCTTTTACATATCCCTGATCCCTGTTCGTACATGCGAAGGAGGATCATCTTTGGTCACAGGGGTTATGAGTTCTTACTGGATGCGATTCTTCATAACAAGCCGTTTGCGGTGATGAGCGGTTTCATGCCGTCAGGAAAGATTCATCTTGGTAATAAGATGGTGATGGATGAGATCATCTGGCATCAACAGATGGGCGGCGATGCATTCGTCGGGATTGCTGATATGGAGGCTCATTCGGTACGCGGGGTATCATGGAAGGACTGTCACAGGATCGGGATCGAGGAATATATCCTCAGTTTGATAGCGCTCGGATTCGATCCGGCTGGGCACATCTATTTCCAGTCTGAGTGCCCTGATGTGCGCAATCTTGCATTCGAACTCGGCACAAGGACGAACATAACAGAACTCTCCGCGATCTATGGATTCAGCGGTGAAACCAACATCGCGCACCTACAGAGTGCGCTTGTACAGAGCGCCGACATGTTGCAGCCGCAGATTGAGAAATACGGCGGTCCAAAGCCTGTCGTAATCCCGGTCGGCGCTGATCAGGATCCGCACATCCGCCTCGTGCGGGGGCTTGCAAACAAGATGCGGATGTTCAGATGCGAGATTCGATCGATTCATAATACGCATCAGAGCGTAAGCGTGCACAGCGCAAACAGGATGCGTGTATCTCAATATGAGGTTTGCGAGAGTACGCAGCAGTACATCAGTGTGCGTGGCAAATCCGCACCGCCGGATGCGCTGACAGCGATAGCTTCTGCCATCAAAGAGATGGGTTACGATGTGAAACAATACGAAGAGCACGTCGATATCTTCGCTGATACGCGTGTCTTCGAGGCGATCGAATCTGTCGTGCGCGGAATTGAGATCGAGTTCGGTGGTTACGGGTTCGTGCCACCAGCAGCGACCTACCACAGGTTCATGAGCGGTCTTGCAGGCGGAAAGATGTCAAGCAGTGTTCCTGAAAGTGTAATCGCACTGACAGAGAATCCGGAGGATGCTTTTGCAAAGGTGAAGAATGCAAAAACAGGCGGCAGGATGACACTGGATGAGCAGAAGAAGCTCGGAGGAGAGCCTGATAAATGCACGGTGTATGAACTGCTATTATTCCATCTGGTACCAGAGGATAAGGAGATCGTGGAGATCTATCAGGAGTGCAGGAGCGGAAACCGGATGTGCGGGGCATGCAAGGCGTATGCTGCCGAACTGATGGCTGATTTTCTGCACGAGCATCAGGAAAAACGTGAACATGCAAGAGAAGAGCTGGGTGAGTATGG